>JANYGM010000323.1 GCA_025362415.1 bacterium | reverse complement strand
GCATTTTTGAGTTTTTGCGCCTGCTCTTCTGAAAGCATTCCAAGCGTACAACAAACCTCCATTCCCATTTGAGAAACGCCCTTTACCATATCCAACACTTTGTCAAAATCTTTGTTATCTCGCACCTCACGCCACGCTGCACCCATACAAAAACGGGTACTACCAGCTTCTTTGGCATCTAAAGCCTTCTCTAAAACCTCACTCACTTCTAACAATTTATGTACTTTTACTTCTGTATGATAGCGTGCTGCTTGCGGACAATAAGCACAATCTTCTGGGCAACCGCCTGTTTTTACAGAAAGTAACGTACAAACTTGTACTTCTCCTGTCTGATGATGCTCACGATGCACGGTAGCACCTTTATAAACCAATTCTAAAATAGGAGAATTATATATTTCCGTGATTTCCTCACGAGTCCAGTCGTTGCGTGTGCCGTTATTTTGCATTTGTATTGATAAGATTTTATATTGATAAAGTAAGTAAATTGTGGCAAATTGTATTCATTTAAAATTCACAATTCACAATTTTTAAGGCAATTTAGTGGTTTTTTTCTAAGATAAAAAAATAATTTGCTTTCTTATAAATATACCTTAAATTTACAAACCCATTTTAATCAAAATGTTCAAAATCACTAAATAATTATCACAATGCTTAAAATAAACCCACAATATCTTAAAGATGCCAAAGGTAAAGAATCATTGGTTGTGCTTTCTGTGAAAGATTTTAAAGCCATTATAGAAGAGTTAGAAGGTACGAAATTTGATAAAGAACGTTTAATAGACGAGATTAAACTTGTACCTAGAAAAGATATTTATGAATAAAAAAATAATTTGCTTTCTTATAAATATATCTTACCTTTGCAAACCTTTTGAATAGAACATTTTTAGAAAATTTAATGCAAAACTCACTTAAAAATATTATACTGATTCCTTTACTCGTGACTTTTTTGGTCGTAAGTACAGGATTTTCGTCTATTTTTAAGAGAGAATTAAGCAAAAATACTTCTACAAATTCCACAAAAACAGAAAAAAATCAACAAAAATCAACAAAAAAATCAACGAAAACGCCCGTTTTTGAAGAAAAAACTTTTGATGCCGTTGCTTCAGCCACAGAAATAACAACACAAGAAATCTATTTTAAATACATTTCTAATGATGTTTGTTACTCTTCTTTCATTTATCCCCAAAATCTCAAATCTTGGCAATGGAAAGGCTTTTTAGCCTGCTATTATCAATGCGTTTTTGAGAATTTTGTCGTTACAAATGCCCCCTAATTGATGTATTGATGTATGATATATGATATATGATGTATGATATATGACGTAATAATGTGCTTTCTGCATATTATGTGTTGTGTGTTATGGTCAAATGTGGTATATGATACATCACACAATACATCATATATCATATATCACACATCAATACATCAAAATAATGAACCGTTCCGTAATAGTTTTTTTTACGGTAATATTGAGCATTCTTTGTCTCTATTACCTTTCTTTCACGTTTGTTGCTCGTGGCGTGCAAAAAGATGCTCGTGCCTTTGCAACAACTGCCTCTGGAGTTGATTTCAAGAAACAACAAAAATACTTGGATTCTATCTTCACAAAACCCGTCTATAATCTTGGTTTTGCCTCTTTTACTTATGAAGAAGTAAAGAAAAATGAACTCGCACTTGGTCTTGACTTACAAGGTGGTATGCACGTAACGCTGGAGGTTTCTCCTGTAGAAATTATTAAGGCTATGGCAGGAACTAATGCCAAAGACCCTAAGTTTGTGGCAGCTATTGCGAAAGCACAAGAGAAGCAAAAAAGTTCTCAAAAGAAGTTTGTAACACTTTTTGGAGAAGCATTCAAAGAACAAAACTCTGAAAGTGCATTGAACAAGTATTTTGCAAGCGCATCAAACAAAGAAATCACGTTTCAAAGCACTGATGCACAAGTTTTGGCACTTCTTGACAAAGAAGTAGATGGCGCAAACGACCGTTCTTTTGAAGTTATCAGAAAACGTATTGATAAATTTGGCGTAACAAACCCTAATATTCAAAAATTACCTGCATCTGGACGTATTCAAGTAGAGCTTCCTGGTGTTGATAACCCTGAAAGAGCTAAAAAATTGCTGTCTGGTGTGGCTAAGTTAGAGTTTTGGGAAGTTTATGACTTCAATGACTTGCAAGGAAGTTTTATGAGCTTTATGACGTACATTGATGAAAAAGAAAACGGAAAGAAAACTGATGCAAAAGTAGATACAACTAAGCAAAAAGAAGTAAATCCTTTTGCTACAAAAGAAGATTCTTTGAAAAAACCTGATAAAAAAGATACATCAGCAACTAAAAAAGATACAACAAAGAAAGTTACTAAAACCAAAGAAGAGCTTAGAGCTGATTCATTGGCGCAAATCAAAAAAGATAGCTTAAAAGGTAGTGCTTTTAGTAAGTATTTTGCGTTTTCAGGTCGTGATTTGTTTGTGAAGATGGCTGATACTGCAAAAGTGAATGAGATTTTTGCTCGTGATGAAGTAAAAGCAATGTTTCCAACAGCGCAATTTATGTATGATGCAAAGGGAATTACAGAAAAACAAGTGAAAGGACAAGATGGCAAAATGATTGATAACCCTGTATATGGTCGTATAGCTATTTATCCTATCAAAAAAGGACGTGATGGAAAGGCTTTGCTTGAAGGCAATGTTGTTTCTAACTCTGGACAAGATTTTGATGAGAAAGGACAGCCTGCTGTATCAATGTCAATGACTCCTGAAGGTGCAAGGAAATGGGCTAAGATAACAAAGGAGAATGTTGGTAAGCGTATAGCTATTGTTTTGGACAATGTAATCTATTCTGCGCCAAACATTAACCAAGAAATCACTGGTGGAAACTCGCAAATCTCTGGTAACTTTACTGTTGAAGAGGCACAAGATTTGGGTAACATATTAAAGGCTGGTAAATTGCCTGCGCCAACTCGTGTGGTAGAGAGTGAAACTGTTGGTGCATCATTAGGGGAGCAATCTATCTCACAAGGCTTGCTTTCTATGGCATTAGGACTTGGTTTAGTCTTTATTTTTATGGTGCTTTATTACCGTTCAGGTGGTATGGTAGCTAATTTGGCTCTTATTATCAACGTATTCTTTATTCTTGGCGTGCTTGCGCCACTTGGTACAGCCCTGACGCTACCTGGTATTGCAGGTATAGTGCTTACAATAGGTATGGCGGTTGATGCTAACGTACTTATATTTGAACGTATAAGGGAGGAACTTCGTAATGGAATGAGTATGCGTATGGCTATCAATGCGGGATATGCAAAGGCTTTGAGTTCAATCATTGATGCCAATGTAACAACCTTTTTGACAGGTGGAATACTATTTGTTTTTGGTGCAGGACCTGTAAAAGGCTTTGCAGTAGTGCTTATGGTAGGTATTTTATGTTCTGTATTTACTGCGGTGTTTATCTCTCGTTTGGTGATAGAGTTCTTTGCTAAGAATCCAGATGATATTAAAGTGCGTTTTGATGCTGTGCCAGCGTTTAATGGTCTTATTGCTAAACTTTTTGAAGGTAATAACTTTGATTTTATTGGTAATAGAAAGAAAGCATATACTTTTTCAGCAGTTTTAATTGTTGTTGGGCTTACTATTGGTATGATTAAAGGCTTTAACTTTGGTGTTGATTTTAGTGGAGGACGTTCTTACGTGGTAGAGTTTGCGGGTGATGTTCCTGCAAGTGATGTTCGTGATGCAGTAACTCCTAATTTTGAGGGCAAAGGAGCTGAAATCAAGAATTTTGGTGCAAGTAATAAAGTCAAAATAACTACTGCTTATCTTGTGGCTGAAGAATCAGAGGAAGCAGATAAGAAAGTAGAAACTGCGCTTTTGAAAGGCTTAGAGAAGTTTAAAGATAAAGCACCAAAGATAGTAAGTAATAACAAAGTAGGTGCTACTATTGCTGATGATATTCGTAATGCATCTCTTACGTCTATTGTTTTGTCTTTGGTGATGATATTTTTGTATATTTTACTTCGTTTCCGTCAGTGGCAGTATTCACTTGGAGCGGTTGTGGCACTTGTTCACGATGTTTTGATGGTGATTTCTTTGTATGCTATTGGTGGTTTGTTTGGTTTAAACCTAGAAATTGACCAAGTATTTATTGCGGCAATCCTTACAGTAATTGGTTACTCTATCAATGATACGGTGGTTGTATTTGACCGTATTCGTGAAGTGTTTGCAGACCACAAAACAAATGATGTAAAAGTTGCTATCAATGAAGCCATCAATGAAACACTTAGTAGAACAGTTATTACAGCTCTTACGACCTTTATTGTAGTGCTTGTATTACTTATTTTTGGTGGAGAGGTTTTGAGAGGTTTCTCTTATGCTTTGACAATAGGTGTTTTATTTGGTACTTACTCATCTATCTTTATTGCATCTCCTATTGTGTTAGATTTGGGCGTGAAAACAATTCTTGATACATCAGAATGGAAACCAGCAGATGAAATTTCTGAAGAGTGGGTAGAGGAGAAAGAAGTTATTGAGCCAGTTGCAGACGACAAAGCTAATAAAGACAAAAGCGGCGACAAACGCACAGGAAGTAAATTCTTTTAATTATATCTTATTTTAGATAAATAATCAATAAAAATCCTACTTAAATTTTTTTAAGTAGGATTTTTGTTTGTAGTTGATTTAATTTAGCATCTTGAAATCCTTCATCAACGTCCTGAAATCCTTCATCAACGTCCTGAATTCCTTCATCAACGTCTTGAAATCCTTCATCAACGTCTTGAATTCCTTCATCAACGTCTTGAATTCCTTTATCAACGTCTTGAAATCCTTCATCAACGTCTTGAAATCCTTCATCAACGTCTTAAATTCCTTCATCAACGTCTTAAATTCCTTCATCAACGTCTTGAAATCCTTCATCAACAACCTAAATTCCTTTATCAACGTTCTAAATTCAATAAATAGGAAGCTAAAACTCTATAATAGAAAGTATCAATCAATAAATAGATACTTTTTTAAAAGAATATTGCATTAAAAATCTTGAAAGGGTTTATTTCAAAATCTCAAATTCTACACGTCTATTAAGGCGTTTGTCTTCTGCGGTGCTTTCTGGCACAAGAGGCGCACCACCACCATAACCAATAGCAATAATGCGTTCTGGCTTAAATTTACCTTTTTTTATTACATAATCTTTAATGGCATCAGCCCTATTTTGGGAAAGGTCTATGTTATCTTTTTCGTTGCCGTCTGCGTCTGTATGCCCTCCAATCTTAATTTTTGCGGTTGGATGGTCTGCCAAAAACTGTACTAATTTATCCAAATCTGCTTCCATTTCTGGTTTTATATCTGCTTTTTTTGCATCAAATTCTAATGATTTAAACTCCCACTTTTTAAACTTGATAGAATTTGCTTTTGTTGTGATAGTAGTGTCGCCACGTAGAAAAAATTTCTCTTCTATTCTAAAAAAATCATCTCCTGTAATGATTACAAGATAATTATTGTTTTTGATAAGGTCAAATTCATACGAACCATCAGGGCGCAAAAACTTAGGTGCAACTTCAATACCATTGTCCAAATCAACTACTGCCACAATTCCCTTAAACGGATTTCCTGTTTCTGCATCAACCACATTTCCTTTAAATACAGAATTTGCATTGGGTTGCGCCTCCATTGGAAGAGGAAAAGATTGTATATTGAAATCTTTATCATCTGTGGAAGTTGTTTTGGCATAATACAAATTTTTTGAACTACCATCAATAGTAAAATAATACTCACTACCTGCGCCATTAACCAAAGGACCTACATTTTTGGGTTCTTGCCAACGTCCAAAATAATTATAAGATTTATAAATATCAAAACTTCCAAAATTCACAATATGCCCATCAGAACTAAAATATAAAATATCATATTTAGGGTGAAAATAGGGACTAACTTCACTCTGACGTGTATTTATGTTAGGTCCTATGTTTTGCGCTTTTGCCCAACCACCTTCTGGCAATTTGTGTGTAAAATAAATATCAGACATACCAAAGCCACCCAGCCTATCAGATGCAAAGTACAAAGTATCTTCTTTGTGAGAGAGAGAAGGATGAGAATCCCAGCTTGTACTGTTTACTCCTGCGCCCATATTTTCAGTTTTCCAAGTGCTATCTGCTTGAAGACGAGCTACATACAAATCACAATTTCCAAAGCCATCAGGAGATTCACAACGAGAAAAATAAACAGTTTTGCCATCTTTACTTATATGCGCAGAGCCTTCATTATAAATAGTATTGATACCTTTCATATCTTTGGCATAATCCCAAAAGCCATTATTTTTGTCTTTTTTGGAGAAAAAAATGTCTTCATTAACGGTTTTTCCTATGTGTTTGCCTTTTTTATTTCTTTTTGAAGTAAATAAAAGCACGTCATCATTAGCATTGAGAGAAGGTCCGTAGTCAGCAAAATCTGAATTTATTTCTGGTCCCATATCTATTAAAACGCCCTGTGGAGGGTATAGCGTGTCTATTTGCTTACGAAATTCTACAAGTTCGTAATAATATTCCAATGGCACAAAATAATCTCTTTGATTAACGGTGATTGAGTCATAAAAAACCTCTACATTCTTTACATCTTCTCCTCTGTGATGTTTTAGGACTAATCTATAAAATATTTTGGCAATTTCTGGGTCATCAACAATTTCAATTAGTTTGGCAAGTCGCCACAATAAATAAGTATCTTTATAAAAATTTTCTACTCCAAAATTCTTAACATATTTATAAAGTTCTGGGTAAGCCTTGTCAAATTTGCGTGCTTTGATGTCTTTTTCTATCTTATTGAGGATTTTTTCATCTCTATAAAGTCCGTATTTATTAAGATTTTTGAATTCTACAACAGTATTTTTTGTTTTGGCAAGGACGTTGTCATCAGTCCTAACCACAGAATTTACTTTGTAGTTAGGTTTTGTTTTTTGTGCATAAATATTTGTTTTTGTGGTAATTATAGAAATAATTATAAAACAAAAAAGCAACAAAAAGCGTTTTAAAGATGTATGAATGAAAATATTTAAGTATTGCATTTTAGGCGTTAGGATTTATGGCAAGCGTTACACTAGCGTATTGCTGGCAATATCTAGCAAATGTATTGTTTTTTATTAAAAATAACAAAACATTTTTTGCAATTACAAATTAGCAATTACGAATTACGAAAAAATTATTTTTAACTATTTGATAATCAAAAAACTAAATAAATTCTTAAATTATTTTACGAAAAAAGTAAAAAAAAGTTTTGAAAATCATTACTAAATCTATCAAACTTCGTACCTAAAATTTTCTAAAACTTCATCATTTGTAATAAATATTTCGTAATTGAATACACAAGCAAACCTGCAACTATGCCCACACTTGCACCTGCAAGTATATCTGTGAGATAATGCGCACCTAAGTAAATTCTACTAAACGACACAAAAGCAGCCCAAAAAAACAACCAAATAATGCTAGGAAGCTGTTTTCTTAGAAAAAAATAAAAAATAGTAGCTAGCCCAAAAGTGTTAGCAGCGTGTGAAGAAGCAAAGCCATATTGTCCGCCACAACCATCAGGAAGCGACAAGCGCAAGGTTTCCACATGGCAGGGGCGCAAACGGGCAAAAAAAGGTTTCATAAAACTAGAAGTAACTTGGTCAGAGATAACAATCACCAAAACAACACCTAAAATTACTATTAAAGCCTGTTTCCAACCCAATTTCCAGACAAGTAAACCAATCAGAAACGCATAAAAAGGTATCCAAATTTTGGTATCAGAACTCCAACGCATTATAAAATCTAATGTGGGATTATGCCACTGATTAACGGCTACGACAAGATTTTTATCAAAAATATCAATAGTTTCTAACATAAATAATTGTGAATTGTGAATTGTGAATTGTGAATTGTGAATTGTGAATTGAATACAAAAAAATCCTACAAAAGTTTTGTAGGATTTTTTGCTTTAAATAGGTTCGTATAATTAGTTTATGTCACAATTCACAATTCCTAATTCACAATTCCTAATTATTTAGCTAATTTCAATAAAACCGTTTATCCATTCTGGGTCTAGTGTTGCACCAAGTTTTTTATAAAAATTGATGGCTGGTTCGTTCCAATCAAGGACTTGCCAACTTACTCTCTGACATTTATCTTGCTTTGCTTTTTCCAAAAGTAGCGCAAAAAACCTCTCTCCTAAGCCAAAACGGCGGTATTCTGGTAAAATATACAAATCTTCTAAATACAAAACACGCCCTTTCCACGTAGAATAACGGTAGTAAGTAATTGCCATTCCAACCATTATTTTTTGATTGTTTTCTAAGATAGTGTCCTCGCTAGTTTCTGCCACTATCAAATGAAAAATAGGATTTTCAGAAAACCCATCTATTAGCATTTGTTCAGGTGTATTACTAACTTCCAAAGGTGCTTTTTCGTATTCTGCAAGTTGTTTTATAAGTGCAAGCACCGCAGGAATATCAGCAGGCGTGCCTGTACGTAAAGAAAAGGTCATTTTTGAAATATCAATTAAAATATTTTTTTGGAACTTATTTTTTTAGAAATCTCTCTGTTTTGCCATCAAAATTAAGATAATAAACGCCTCTACGTATGCTAGTGGCATCAATTTCTTTACCTTTGCCTTTTTTGATAGAAGTTCCTTTTAGGTCTAATATTTCATAAGTAGTTTCACTTGTAAAATAAATTTTATTAGTTACATTTTTTGGGAAAAACCTTACAGATTCTGAAGTTGCAGTAAAATCAATAGGCTG
Organism: bacterium; assembly: GCA_025362415.1. Taxonomy (GTDB): domain Bacteria; phylum Bacteroidota; class Bacteroidia; order Cytophagales; family Thermonemataceae; genus JANYGM01. Next base: position 14,078 of record JANYGM010000323.1, on the reverse strand, counting down.
CGTATATAAAGATTTGCCATTATTCTCCGCATATTTGATACGATATTTGTTTACGCCTGCGGTATGTTTGGCTTCTACAGCATATCCTACAGCATTTTGGGCATTGACAGTACGCAAATTACGCCAATTATTATTTTCAAATTTCTCCACATAAAAAGCACTTGCAGCCGCTTCACCCTTAGACGACCAACGAATAAGCGTAGGCTCAACCGTAAATCCTGTAAATTGGAACGTACTACTTCCTTTTATAACTGTGGGATTTATTATCTTTGGTTTGCAACCATCAGAATGAACAATTTTGATATTCACAGGTGCATTGATAACATTTTTGGATAGGTCTATTTCAAAAGAACTATTTTTGGGATTAGTAATTACTTGCTTACCATTCACAAAAACGCTTTCTGTGCAGTATTTCATTTTATCCACAATGAATGGATTTTGAACATACAAATTCTTCCCCAAATAAACACCGCTAAGAGTAATTTCTCCTGCTTTGGCTTGGAAGGTAACAAACAACACAACTAACAATATCAGTAGCTTTGTTTTCATAAGTATATTTTACAAGAAATAATAGTTTTAAAGCATTTACAATAGGTTTTTAAGTTGCCTAAATGCAATAACAATAAAAATGTTGTTTCTTATAAAATTTTTTAGTTTAAGTTTCTAGTTATAATGTATTTAGGCTTTTTGGTGTTAAGAAAAAGTTTTATTCGCAAAATAGAAGAAAAAATACTACATTTCAAAAAAAAATGTGTTTTTTTTTGAAAAAAGTTAAAAACTTACATCAAAAATACACACAAAACACTACAAATCAACTTATTTATTTTTATAAAAATCAATAAGTTGTATAGCAGCACTAGTTGGGGCTATTTTATTCTCTAAAATATCTTTTTCTATGTCTGGAAGAAGATTTTTGATAATTTCATTTTGATAAAATTGTTCCTCCAAAATTTGTTTAATGGTTTGATGCATCCAAGAAATTTGTTGTTGTTGTCTATTTCTATCAAAAAAGCCATTATTTTGAGTAATTGTTTGGTATTTTTCTACCATTTTCCAAACACTTTTTATACCTTTATTTGTGAGTGCAGAACAGACACTTACCTGCGGAAACCAACCAGAATTATCAGCACGAAACAAGTGAAGCGCATTTTGATATTCTATTTTTGCCAAATTTGCCTCCAAAACATTATTATCATCAGCTTTAGTAATAGTAACAGCATCAGCCATTTCCATAATGCCTTTTTTGATGCCTTGCAACTCGTCCCCTGCACCTGCAAGCATCAAAAGCAAGAAAAAATCAACCATATCTTTTACCAAAGTTTCTGATTGCCCCACGCCCACCGTTTCTACTATAATTACCTCAAAACCAGCTGCTTCACAAAGCAAAATAGTTTCACGAGTGCGCCTAGCCACGCCCCCAAGCGCATTTCCTGTCGCAGAAGGACGAATATAAGCATTTTTATTCATAGAAAGGCTTTCCATACGAGTTTTGTCGCCCATAATACTGCCTTTTGTGCGCTGACTTGTGGGGTCTATTGCCAAAACAGCCAACTTTTTATTACATTTATTAGTGATAAAAGTGCCAAAAACATCAATAAAAGTGCTTTTCCCTACACCTGGCACACCTGTAATGCCTATCCGTATGCTTTTAGTATTTTGTGTATATGGTAAAATTCCTTGCAAAACCTCTCTTGCCAAAACAAAATCACTTTGTAAAGTGCTTTCTATCAAGGTAATAGCCTTGCTAAGCACTACTCTGTCGTATGCCAATATGCCTTCAATATAGGCACTAGGAGCTAGTCGTTTTGGAAGAGAATTCAATGTTTAATAATTATGAATTTTAACTTTCCAAAAGTTTAAAACTTTTGGAAAGTTGTTAGGTATCAATTTAGTAATTCAAATGCCAAAAATGCCATTAAATATGCCAAAACAGTCAAATAAACCAACTGAATAAGAGGATATTTCCAACCTTTGGTTTCTCGTTTCACTACTGCAATAGTACTCATACATTGCATAGCAAAGGCATAAAACAGTAAAAGAGAAACGCCACTAGCAAGCGTATAGACAGGTGTGCCATCTGGTTTGCGTTGCGCTGCCATTTTCTCACGTAGTTTGGTCGTGTCGTCTTCTTCTCCAATACTATAAATAGTTGCCATTGTACCTACAAACACTTCACGAGCCGCAAAAGAAGTAATAAGTGCAATACCAATCTTCCAGTCGTAGCCTAGCGGTGCAATGGCAGGCTCAATAAATTTGCCCAAATGTCCTGCATAAGAAACTTCTAGTTTTGCAGAATTAACTTTCATTTCTAATTCTTTTTCTGGTAAATTCGCAAATTTCAAACGTGTTTCTTTTTCTGCAGTTTCTGCACTATTTGAAGGCGCAAAACTTGCCAAAGCCCACAAAACAATAGAAATAGCAACAATCATTCTGCCTGCTTCCCACACAAAAGCACGCACTTTTTCAACAATAGTAATACTTACATTTTTCCAACGTGGCATTTTGTAAGTCGGCATTTCCATTATAAAATAGCTTTTTTGTGTTGTTTTGATGAATATTTGCATCACTATTGCACCCAAAAGTGCCATAATAAAGCCCAAAAGATACAAACCCATCATTACAAGCCCTTGAAGACCAAGAAAACCCCAAATTTTTTCATCAGGAATAACCAACGCAATGATAATTGTATAAACAGGAATACGAGCAGAACAGCTCACAAGTGGCGTTACAAGTATAGTAAGTAGTCTTTCTTTATAATTATCTATGCTACGAGTAGCCATAATAGCAGGAATAGCGCAAGCCATTCCAGATACAAGCGGTACGACACTACGCCCATTTAAGCCAAATTTGCGCATTACTTTGTCCATCATCATCATTACACGAGTCATATAGCCACTTTCTTCCAAAATTGCAATAAAAGTAAAGAGAATAGCAATTTGCGGAATAAAAATAATCACGCCTCCAATACCTGCAATAATGCCATCTGTGAATAAATCTGTCCAAATACTTTCTGGCAAAATCCCCTTAAAAAACTTCGTAACAATGCTTGTACCTTCTTCTATGGCATTCATTGGATATTCTGCCAGCGCAAAAACTCCCTGAAAAATCAGAAACAAAACACTAAAAAATATCAAATATCCACCAACGGGGTGAAGTAAAACCTTGTCTATTTTGAGAGATAAATCAACAGCATTTTTATTTTTTTCATCTTTTTTTGTTGATTTTGAGATAATTTTATCAATTTTTTCGTAGCGTTCCAAAGTTTCTGCTGATTGCATTTTTGGACTAGAAAAAGCATAATGAATAGAAAGTTTTTGCAGTTTTATTTTATTTTCTTCAGAAATAAAATTAAGTTTTTCGTAGTGATGCAAATACATAAGTGCCAAATAATCACTTGCATACGTATTTTTCAAAGAAAAATCTTGCTTGATTGTGTCCAAAAGCTCTTTTGAAAGGCTATCAGGCTTTGCAAAAGGCGTTACTGCAACGAGTTTTTTATCCACATAAACATCAGGAAGGTTACTAAGTTCTTCTAAAAGGTCGTTTATTCCTTCTTTTATACGTGCATTAGTAAAGATAATTTTTGTCTGGAAATCTGCTTGTAATGCGTTCAAATCATATTTTATGCCTGCTTTTTCTGCAATATCACTCATATTGAGCGCAAGCAAAGTAGGAAAACCTAAATCTTGTATTTGTGTAAATAAAAGTAAATTTCTTTTGATATTGGAGGCATCAGCCACCACTAAAACTGCATCAGGATAGTCTGGTGAAGTTTTATCAAGCAAAACATCTAATACAACTTGTTCATCTAATGATTTGGGATAAAGGCTATAAGTGCCTGGTAAATCAATGATTTCTAGGGTTTTATCTTTTATTTTGAGTGTGCCAATATGTTTTTCTACAGTTACACCTGCAAAATTGCCAACGTGCTGATTTAAGCCTGTCAAAGCGTTAAAAATAGATGTTTTTCCTGCGTTTGGGTTGCCTATAAGTGCAATTTTCATTTTTTAGAGAAGGGAATAACGGTAGGATTGACAGTAAGTGTATTTGCCAAAATAGTAGCGTTAGCAGTTATTGGAGGCGCATTTTTATCTATTTTAAGTACCACAATGGTAGCGGCTTCAGCCTTGCGCATAAGGATTTGGTAGTCTGGAGTTCGTATGCAAATAGGGTCGCCAAGTGGTGCAATTTGCACAAGTTCTACTTCCATATTAGGCAAACAACCCATTTCTAAGAACTTCAAAGACATTATTTCATCTTTGAAAGACTGAATAATTGCTTTTTCTCCCAACTGTAAATCTGCAAGACTTTTGAGCATTTTGAAATAATTGTGAATTATGAATTGTGAATTGTGAATTGTGAATGAATACAAAACACTAATAATCAGTAATTTATGTGCTAATTTAGTAAAATCTAAGTGCAGTTTGTATGAAATTATCCATACAATTTTTATTTAGACTGATTTAAAATAGCCTCGCAAGTTACATTTTATCAAAAGAAAAACAAAATAAGTAATTGTGAATTATGAATTATGAATTATGAATGAATACAAAGTAATGATAATCAAGTTGTTATATTTTTATAAAAATCCTTAAATCTTAGCCTGTATTTAAAAAAATCCTAAAAATCCTCTAATCTTTAAATCCTAGTCATTTTTTTATAGAGAGGAACAGTACTGCAAGGCTCACCAAACATCAGACTAGTTACGTGTGGGCGCAATAAACGTGTAAGTTCTACATAAGCATACGTAGGAATGGGAATATTACCACAACCTTTAATAACAACTTTTTTATCTTTGTATTCATCAATATTGATACTTGCTAATTTGCGTTGAAAGAGACTTTTTTCCAAATCTTCCAACGTACCAAAAACAAAATAATTAGCCACATTCTCTAAATAAACTGCCAAAAGCATATATGCCCAAGTTGGTACAATAGCATCAGCAGAACAGATAATAGCTACATTTTTATCTTTGTAGATGCTCCAGTCGTGGTTTTTCAGAAAATCTCTAAAATCTTTTTCCTTCAAAATAAGCTCTTGAAAAAGATTTTGTTTGAGGTCATAAATTATTTGCGGTTTTGAGTCTTGCCATTCTTCCAAATCAATGGTAATTAGGCTGCTTTGTGCCACTTTATTGATAATTTCTTCTTGCATACTATTTTTTGAATGAAATTTGGTAAGGATTTAGGTAGTTTTTCAGAATACACTACAAACGGTAAGGATTTCGGAAAATAAATTTTGTATTAGTTCCAGCGGAACAGCATATTTATAGAAATATCATTGTATGTGTATTAAAGCTCCAGCGGAGCAACATATTTATAAAACTAGCTCTTGCTAATGCCGCTTCGCTGGAGCTGAATACATTTTTTGACTTATTTTCTATAAATATGGCAGTCCGCTGGACTTCAATACATTTTCTGAAATCAAAGCCGTTCATACAATACAAAGGTACTATTTTTTAAAATCAAAATTGCTTTTAAGATTAAAAAATAGTATTTTTGGCTTAGTTTTGTATTTCCTAAAAAACTCTTTTTATTCCCCAAAAGTGCTTTCACAACAAGATTTTTCAGAGAAAATAATCACTTGGTACAACGCAAATAAGCGTGATTTGCCTTGGCGCAATACCCAAAATCCATATTATATTTGGCTTTCAGAAATTATTTTGCAACAAACACGAGTAGCACAAGGGCAGCCTTATTATGAGCGTTTTGTAGAAAAATATCCAACCCTAAAAGACCTCGCAAATGCGCCCACAGATGATGTTTTGAGGCTTTGGCAAGGCTTAGGTTACTACTCTCGTGCCAGAAATATGCACGAAACAGCTAAATATATTTTTGAAGATTTACAAAATATTTTTCCTTTGGATTACAAAGCACTTCTTTCTCTAAAAGGTGTAGGCACTTATACGGCAGCTGCTATTGCCTCTTTTGCCTATAATGAGCCTGTGGCGGTGCTTGATGGCAACGTTTTTAGGGTTTTGGCGAGAGTTTTTGGAGAAAATACAGATATTTCTAGCCCTGCTGGTGCGAAAATTTTTAGCAAATTAAGCAACGAAATGTTAGATAAAACTAACGCAAGTCTTCATAATCAAGCTATTATGGAATTTGGAGCATTACAATGCACACCTGCAAAACCCAACTGTATGTATTGCCCTCTCGTGAGTGAGTGTGTGGCTTATGCACAAGGAAAACAAAATATTCTTCCCATAAAAAATAAGAAAATAAAAGTAAAAGAACGCTTTTTTGATTACTTTATTTTTGAATTTGAGGGTAAAATAGCACTCAAAAAACGCTTTGATAATGATATTTGGAGCGGTTTGTATGATTTTTATTTGGTAGAAAATTTAACCACCCCCAGCCCCTCCTTAGAAAGTAGGGGAGTTATGTCTCCCTACTTAGAAAGTGGGGGAGTTATTTCCCCCTACTTAGAAGAGGAGTTTAGAGGTGGTTTTGATGAAAATAATTATTTAGAAGATGCTTTTTTGAAGGATAATCTTAGCTTTTTTTCTATCAAAAAACCTTCAAAAACATACAAACATATTCTCACGCATCAGAAAATAAAAGTACGTTTTTTTGAGGTAAAAATAAATAAAATCAATGATAAAATAGCTTCTATGCTAGTTTTTTATGATTTGGAAGAAATAAAAAACCTCCCAAAACCTATTTTAATTGCAAATTATTTGGAAGAATATTATTTTTGATTATCTTTACATAAAATAATTGTGAATTTTTAATTGTGAATTGTGAATAAATACAAAACAATTATAATTTATATTTTATCAATAGAAATTTAATAAATATTCAACTCCAAATAAATAAACAAACTATTATGGCAGGCGTAAATAAAGTAATTTTAGTGGGACACGTGGGCGCAGACCCAGAAGTACGTGATTTGCCAAGTGGCTCATCAGTAGCTACTTTCAGCATTGCAACATCAGAAAAATACAAAAATAAAGCTGGTGAAACAGTTGAACAAACAGAATGGCACCGCTTAGAACTTTGGGAAGGACTTGCCAAAATTGCGCAACAATACGTCAAAAAAGGTAGTCAGATTTATGTAGAAGGCAAAATCAAAACAGAAGAATGGGTGGATAAAGATGGTGTTGCTAAAAAAGGCATCAGAATTCGTGTTAATACAATGACGTTATTGGGTAGTGCAGGTGGTGGAAATAATAATAACAATAACAGTACATCAAATACAACCAACGAGCCAAAACAAGCAACTGCAAATGAATATGTTGCAGACAATTCTCCTGCGCCTGATGATGATTTGCCATTCTAAAAAATAATTTTCAGTTTTCAAACCTTCAAGGTCTTTAAGACCTTGAAGGTTTAGTTTATTAACTATTCTCTATTGTATGAAATTTATTTATACTGCTGTTTTTTTCTTATTTCTTGGCAAAATCTCTGCTCAAAACATCAATAGTGCTATTGGCGCACGTGCTTTGGGTATGGGAAATGCTACTGTTGCTTTGCGTGATAACTGGGCAGTTGGCAATAATATTGCAGGTATTGCAGAACTAAAACAACATAGTGCTGCACTTTCATATCATATTCCGTTTGGACTAACTAATTTTCAAACTGTGGGTATTGTGGGAAATTACGTCATCAGCGAAAAAAGTGGCTTAGGACTTAGTATTACACGTTTTGGAGATAAAACTTATAGTGAACAACGCATTGGTTTGGGTTATGCACACAAATTGAGTAACGTAAGTATTGGTGGTAAAATAAACTATGTGCAAGTAGCCATAAATGATGGCTCTGTTGGTCTTACGCAAGGAAAACGTGCTGCTATTGTCTTTGAAGTGGGTGGTGTGATGGATATTTCTGAAAAACTTTCTTTTGGTTTGCACGCCTACAATGTGAGTACCGCAAAACTACGTTCAGACAATGGAGAAGACCGTTTACCCATTATTTTGAAGGCGGGCGCATCTTGGAAACCAATTAAAAAACTTTTTGTTAATGTTGAGGTAGAAAAAGACGTAGATTTTAAACCTAATTTTAAGTTTGGACTTGATTATGAAGTGGCAAAAACCGTTTGGGTGCGCACAGGACTAAATACTTTGCCTCAAACCAACTCTTTTGGTATTGGGTTTTCTCCCAAAAATCTAAAATTTGATTATGCACTTGTTTTGGCTACAAAACTAGGACTTACCCATCAGTTTTCTTTGGTTTATTTGTTTAAAAGCAAAGAAAAAGAAGCTGTTACAGAATAATTTTGAATTAGGAATTAGGAATTAGGAATTAGGAATTAGGAATTGTGAATTGTGAATTGTGAATTGTGAATGAATACAACGTGTTCTGTCGCTTGCCTCTTGGCTAGTTACGACTATAACTAGGCATCTTGCCTAAATTAGCAAAATAGCACTTTCGTAAAAACTATAAGCCTTTTTATATTCCTACTTCGTACCTCTTACTTCGTACCTCTTCACTAATTATCCAGTTCTAGCCCCAAACGCATACGCAATTCTGCTAAAAGCGGGTATTTTTCTGTAAACAGGGCTACTTTATCTGTTACACTTATTTTTACTTCTTCTATTACTTCTGCAAGTTCTGCCTGCATCAAAATAGTATCATTTTGCAAAACTTCTCTTAAAAATGCTGTCCATTCATTCCTAGAAGCATTAAAAGTAAGCATCAACAAATTACTTACTATCAAAAAAGTAATTACATTTTCTTTGATTTTCGTTTTTGAATTAAGGATAATTTGTTCTTGCGAAAACTTTTCTCTTTCCTTAATAAGCCTTTGCAGGGCATTCTGAATATCATTTGAAGTAAAATTTTGTTCTCTTGTACCAATTTTCTGAATTTCTTTTAAGATTTCCTTTATCTCTTGTGGCGGATTTTTGATTTCTTCTACCATTTCATTGTGAGAAGGAACATTAATAGTTTTCTTAAAAACAGGCTTTAAAGTAGCATTTGAAGTATTATTTGTATTATTTTGTGCCGTAACTGCACCATTGAGGGCAGCTACGGCATTACGCTTTTTTACGGTAATTTCCTCTTGTGCTAAACGTGCCAAATTGATTGCTTTATTGATATGCGCCATTTTGAGCAAAGAAAGCTCCACATGTAAGCGTTGATTCTTGCTGGATTTGTATTGAATATCACACAAACCAACAATATTCATAGCAGAAATAAGAAAACTCATTGTAGCTGTTTTGGACTGTTGCAAATACCTATCCTGCACGTCTTTTGAAACTTCCAAAAGTGTTATTGTGCTGGCATCTTTACATACAAGCAGATTGCGCAAATGCTCGCAAAGCCCCACCGTAAACAAATGACCATCAAAACCTTTTTTTAGTATTTCATTGAAAATCAAGTAACTATTTGCCACATCTTCTGCCATTAAGGCATCTGTTATCTTAAAATAATAATCATAATCCAAAATATGCAAATTTTCTATTGTTTTTGCATACGAAATAGCATTATTAGAAGAAAAAGTAACAATCAAATCAAACATAGAAAGGGCATCTCTAAGTCCTCCATCTGCTTTTTGGGCAATAAGTCGGAGTGCTTCTGCCTCTGCATTGATGTTTTCAGCAGTTGCAATTTTGGCAAGATGTGCCGCAATATCATTGACTTGAATCCTATTAAAATCAAAAATCTGACAACGAGATTGTATAGTCGGAATGACTTTGTAGCGTTCTGTGGTCGCTAAAATAAAAATGGCATAACTTGGCGGCTCTTCCAACGTCCTCAAAAAGGCGTTAAAAGCTGCATTTGAAAGCATATGCACCTCATCTATGATATAAATTTTATATTTTCCTAGTTGCGGAGGATAGCGGACTTGCTCCACAAGACTACGAATATCCTCCACAGAGTTATTAGAGGCAGCATCTAGCTCATAAATATTCAGAGATGCGTTATTTTGAAATGCCGTACAAGAACTGCACTCGCCACACGCCTCTCCCTCGCTGGTGAGCGAAAGACAGTTGATAGTTTTAGCCAAAATACGGGCGCAAGTAGTCTTACCCACGCCACGAGGACCACAAAACAAAAATGCCTGCGCCAAATGATTGTTTTGGATAGCATTTTTGAGTGTAGTCGTGATATGCTCTTGCCCCACAACTGTATCAAAAGTAGCTGGGCGGTATTTACGAGCAGAAACAACGAAATTTTCCATACACAAATTTAGTATTTTTTTGGAGATTTGGAGAAAAATTAAGTGAATTTCACCAAAAAAATCAAGGAAAATAGAAATATTTTGTAACTGTGATGAAAATATTGTAAATTTGTATTGAATCTAAAAAAAATATGAATTTACCAAAATATAAGCTGAATGCAGACGCAGATTTAACTATTTTTGAGTTTACAAGTGAAGGACCAAAAGGAAAAATCCCTAAATTGATTATTTTTGCTGAAACAAATTTAAAAGATTTTTATAATTTAGCTTTTGGAGATAAAGATGAAGAAACTGGAAAAATCAATGATAAAATAGTATCAAATAATGATGATATGGAGAAAGTTTTATCAACCATAGTTTCTGCAATACTTGTATTTACAAACAAATATCCAGAATCTTGGGTTTATGCTAGTGGGAGTACACCATCAAGAACAAGGCTTTACAGAATGGGAATCAACAAATACTTTAGTGAAGTAGAAAAAGAATTCTATATTTTTTGTGAATTTGGAGATGATTGGTTGCCTTTTGAAGGAGATAAAGATTTTGAAGGTTATGCAGTACAAAGAAAAAAATACTAAAACTTTAATATTATGACAATTCAAGAATTAAAAAATAGGAAAACGCCCATTGTGGTAATTAACAAATCTTTAGAGAAATACAAAGGGCAAAATTTGTTCCCTGAAAAGTTGGCAAAAGCTAATGATGTATTAAAAAGAATTGGATTACCCAAAATTGAAAATCAAGAAAAATAGAAATATTTTCACTATGTTTTTTCATTCGTTGTGGGTGTCGCTAACGCTAGAACACCCACAACGGCAAAAAATCTAAGTAATAATCAACAAGTTTGGTTTTACACTGGGCAAAGAGTTCAAAGTAATCCTGTCATTATGCCTACTTGGATTTATACTGTTTTTCCAAAATTTTAAAATTATGTACAACATTTCAAGATATGCTAATAAGATAGTTATAGAATCTCAATTATTGGATTTGGATGATAAGTATTTAGAAGAATTGGATTTTAATTTTTATATAAACGGAATACTTAAAATACAACCACAAAGGGAGAAATATGTGATAGTTTTAAATGAGAAATATGTTGTGGGAAATTCTATTGATTTTGGAGATTATAAAGATTGTGCAACTATTGATGTTAGTACTTTAGCCTTTTATTCTAAAAAAAAGGATAGGCATTCAGCAATTCAATACTTTATAGATGAGATACAGAGTTTTTTATTAGCAAATACTTTACAATCCTATAAACTTATTATAGAAGATGGGGAGAAAGTTGTATTTTCACATTTTTTTCTCGTTGAAAAAAATCAAAGCACTTACTACGGAATTATTGATAATGAAAGAGCTTATGAGCCTCAACCTGTTGGGGTTATAGATACTCAAAACTTGCTTTATTTTTTGGAGTTGATAAAAGGGAATTCTATGCCTATCTATGAAATCTCCAATAACGCATAAACCTAATTTTTTCTACCTGCCACCAAAAACCGCCTAGCAAACTCGTATAAGTGTCTAAATACATTGTTTGGCGTGTCTTGGTGTCAGAAGGAAACTTCTGACACCACAGGCACTTCTGACACCACAGGCAAAAGAAATACACACTAAGCAGGCACTAAGAAATACAAAATTAGGATTTTATTTACAACTCATTACTAGGCTCTGCCTAGTGACTTTTTGCGCTGTTGTTGGTATGCCTTTTTTGTTGTCAGGTGTTTCCACCTGACAACAAAAAACGCCCTAAATAATAAAACCAATCCCTTTTCTTTGGTTGGTATTGACGTTTGCCACCAACTCACCCAATCTTTCTTCTACTAGTTCTTTATTGACCACAATTTTTGCGTTTGCGCCAATTTTATCAGGAATATCAAACAGAAATTCATTCAAAAGATGACTCATAACGGTTTGTAAGCGTCTTGCGCCAATATTTTCAGCTTCAGAATTGATATAAAATGCAATTTCTGCAATTTTTTCTAGTGCATCATCTTGGAAGGTAAGCTCTACTTCTTCTGATTTTAAAAGAGCTTCATATTGTCTTGTAAGAGCATTTTTAGGTTCTTTGAGGATATGATAAAAATCATCTTTTGTAAGGCTTTGTAGCTCCACACGGATAGGAAAACGCCCCTGCAACTCTGGAATAAGGTCAGACGGCTTAGAAAAATGAAATGCACCAGCAGCAATAAACAAAATATGATCAGTTTTCAAAATACCATATTTGGTACTTACTGCGCTACCTTCCACAATAGGCAAAAGGTCTCTTTGTACACCCTCACGACTTACTTCTCCACCAGAATTATTACCTCTGCTTGCTACTTTGTCTATTTCATCAATAAAAATAATTCCAGAATTTGCGGCTAATTGTAGTGCTTCTTCTTTTACTTCGTCCATATCAATAAGTTTTGATGCTTCATCTTCCAACAAAATCTTTTTTGCCTCTCCTATTGTAACTTTTCTTTTCTTTGATTTTGAAGGAATAAGCCCTCCCAGCATCTCTTGAATGCCAACCATAGACATTTCGTCCATACCAGGTGCCATTACGCCCACTCCAGAAACGCCACTTTGTTTTACATCAATCTCAATTTTTCTGTCGTCCATCTCACCACTACGAATTTTCTCACGAAAACGCTCCCTAGTGCGTTGATTAAGCTCTTCATCATCTTTACTAGCATTTATTTGAAAGCCCAAATCATTATTATTGTAATTGCTTTCATTATTATTTTGCTGATTTTGAGAAAATTGTATGGGCGGAATAAGCGCATTAAGGATAATTTCTTCAACTGCTTCTGCTGCTTTTACCTTTACAATTTCTTGTTTTTGGGTTTTGACCATAGTAACAGCTTGCTCTGCCAAATCCCTTACCATACTTTCCACATCACGCCCCACATAGCCAATTTCTGTAAATTTAGTAGCTTCTACTTTCACAAAAGGCGCATTTGCCAGTTTTGCTAGGCGACGAGCAATTTCTGTTTTCCCTACTCCAGTTGCGCCAATCATCAAAATATTATTAGGAACTATCTCATTTTGAATATCTGATGGGCTGTTCATTCGTCTCCAACGGTTGCGTAAGGCAATAGCGACATTTTTCTTTGCATCTTTTTGTCCAATGATGTATTTATCAAGTTCTGCAACAATCTGTTGCGGGGTGAGGTCTTTGCTCATTTCTTTCTTAATTGTGAATTTTTAATTGTGAATTGTGAATTGTGAATTGAAATACACAAACTATTCTAACTGCTTCTTTCTAAACACTCGTTTTTATTAAAATGTTGTTTTGGAATGTAAATTTACGAAAAAATGTAGTAATTCTTTCTAAAACTTAAATATTTAAGATTTTTTTAGTATGTTTGTAAGGAATTATAAATTGTGAATGAGTGCAAAATATGGGTAATCAGTTTTTTGTATTTTAATGACAAATTTCAAAAAAACTTTAAATGATGAAAAAAATATTTATTTTAGTAATAGCATTTTGTATGTTATTTTCTCTCAGTGCAAATGCAGGCACGTTTTCAAACATAAAGACTAAGGATTTCACGCCTAAAAGTGAAATTTCTGATGTCAAAAAACCAAAGAAAATCAATGGTATTCAGAAATTTATCATCAAAAAAACGCTTAAAAAACTTCAAAAACAAGCATTAAATCCTCAAAAAAGTAAGGGAGATGGTGTAACTAGATTAGCAATTATAACGCTTACAATAGGTAGTTTATTGTTATTGGGTGGAATTGGGTTTATTATTGCTGGAAGTACACTTCTTGGTATTATTTTGGCTATAGTTGGGCTTCTTATTTTGGGTAGTCTTGCCTTTTTTATCTTTTTGCTATCTAATGCTTTTAGACACTAATCACTAATAATAACCCTAAACTTAGATAACGACATTGTTAATTTGTAACTGTTTAGGTAGTTTAAAATTCGTAAAATAGGTCTGTACCGTAGTGCAACGAAGGTCTGACCT
>JANYGM010000299.1 GCA_025362415.1 bacterium | reverse complement strand
TATTTCACTACTCACTATTTCACTACTCACTATTTCACTACTCACTATTTCACTACTCACTATTTCACTACTCACTCAACACTAAAAATATGCCATACAGCAAGTTTACGCTAGATTTGATAGAAAAAAGATTTGGTATCCAAAATCAAGTAAAAATACTTTTTGAAAATATACAGAAAGTAGTACCAAGCGAGTGGCTAAAAAATTCTTTGGAAATAGCACAAGAACTGCCCGTAAAGAGTGAAAAAGCTAAATCTGAAACCATTGTTTTTCCAATTTTAGTAGAAATAAGGAATACTAATAATAAATTTTTTACCATACATTCAGGCGACAATCTTAGCGCAGACACACAACAAGAACTGGAAGGAGAATGTGATTTTATTTTGGCGAAAGATACAGGCACTTTTAACATAAATTTTCCTATCTTTCAACTTTTGGAGGCAAAGAAAAATGATACTGATGTTGGCGTGCCACAATGTGCCGCTCAAATGATTGGTGCAAGAGTTTTTAATGAAAATAAAGGTATTATTTTAGATAAAATTTATGGTTGTGTAACGACAGGAAAAGAATGGTTATTTATGAAATTAGAAGAGAAAACCATCTTTATTGACAAAAAAACTTATTCATTAGAAAATATAGAAGAATTATTAGGCGTTTTTCAAGAGATTATTAGCTATTACAAGAAAACAATTCAATAGTAAGTTCACTAGAAAATTTCAGTAAACAATCAATCATTTAAAACTAAAAAAATGAAATTTATTGATATGAAAAATGATACGGCATTTCAAGAAATTTTTGGTGATACCAACAAACCAGAAGCCATAATGTCGTTTATAAATGCTGTTTTAGGCTTTGAAGGAGAAAATCAAATTACTTTTGTGAGGATTGTTCCTGCTTACAAGCCATTTTTCCCACCTATTGTAGAGGCAGACGTAAAAAGTACAATTATTGATGTTGTGGCTAAGGATAAAAAGCGTTTAGAGTACAACATACATATACAAATAGCTAATGCAAAGGGTTTTGACCAAAGACTTGCGTTTTTAGCTCCTCCAGATGCGCAATATATTTTTATCAATATTATAGACTTCAACATCTCTGATTCTCCTGCATACACAAGTACGTACCAATTTTATGATACAGAAACAAACGAAAGGAGCATAAAAAACATAGAACATCATTTTATTGAACTGGAAAAATTTGATAAAACAGAAACAGAACTGACCACTTTGATAGATAAATGGATTTATTTTATTAAAAATGTTGAAAATCTGAAAGTTATGCCAGAAAAATTGCAAGATAAAGGACTAGAAAATGCCTATCTTGATGCCAATAAATTTGATTAGAAAAATCAACACAAAAACCACCTCAAAATAACTTTAAAACAACCCAATGCAACAATTTATCACCCACGAATACGCCAACACAGAAGATATTATCCTTAGAGAATATGGGCGTATTGTTCAGAAAATGGCTTTGCACCTGCTCACTATTGAAGATAGAGAAAAACGCACCAATTTAGCAATTACGCTTATTGATTTGATGAAACAAGTTCACCCAACTTATAGAGATATGCAAGATATCAATAATAAAATATGGGACGACCTTTATATTATCACGCATTTTGAGCTTGATGTTGATGCTCCCTACCCAAAACCTGACCCAAAAGCCGTAGGAAAACCTCCCCAAACTGTTGCCTACAATAACAATAATCTTAGATTTAAGCATTATGGACGTAATGTAGAACTTTTGATAGAAAAATCTTTGACTATGACTGATGCGGAAGAGCAAAAAACAGCTATTTCGTTTATTGCACGTATGATGAAAACATTTTATATTACGTGGAATAAAGATAATGTGGACGACAAAACAATCATCAATCATATTGACGAATACACAAAAGGCAAACTTTTATTTGACTTAAATGAGTTGCGTGAGGCTGAATTAGAGCGTATTAGTGCAAGCAAAACCAACAAACAAACTGGTTACAAACTCAAAACAAATCCTACAAATACAACCACCAACACCACAAAAACCAATAATACAACATCTACCAACAACAATAATAGAAACAAAAATTTTAAAAATAACACCAACAAAACGACCAACGGCATCAAAACCAACCGTAATGACCGCAACGACAGAACGAGGTAGTTTTCAATTACGAATTACGGTAAATTAGATAATGATATTGGTAAACCCAAAAAATTAGCTTAAAAATATGAAAAAAATACTATTTACTGTGCTGATTTTGATTTTTCAAATCACACAAATTCAGGCACAAACACCTGCACCTGCAAAAGAAATTCTCTCAAAAGCACTAGAACAAGCTAAAAAAGAAAAGAAAAAAGTTCTCTTGATGTATCACGCTTCTTGGTGTGGGTGGTGCAAAAAAATGGATAAATCTATAGAAGATGCTAGTTGTAAGGCTGCTTTTGATAAAAATTTTGTTATCATACACCTTACTGTGAAGGAAACGGAGCAAAATAAAAAACTAGAAAATAAGGGTGCAGACGAACTTTTGACACAACACAATGGCGCAAATGAAGGTTTGCCGTTTTGGGTATTTTTAGATGATAAAGGCAAAGTAATTGAAAATGCCAAATTACGTAAAAGTGGAGAAAGTTTGGATAAAGGACAAAATATTGGCTGCCCTTCTGAAGAAAATGAGGTAGAAGCATTCATTGAAAAATTACAATTAGTTGGGGATTTTTCAAAAGATGACTTAACAGCAATAAGAAAACGGTTTTTATTGAATAAATAGCAAAATCAAGTTAGAAACTGATGTTACGCAGTTAAATTTTTGAAAAGGTCTGTACCATAGTGCAACGGAGGTCAGACCGTTCAAAAATTTAACAAGGGCTTTTTTGAGAGAATGCTTTTTTACCATCAAATCCCATTTTGTTTTTTCAATTTAGATAAAACGGTCTGACCTCCGTTACACTATGGTACAGACCTGTTTTATCTAAATTGAAAAAAAGCTACATAATATCAGTTAGAAATACAAAATTGAAAAGTACATTTTTGCAACTATTTTTAACTCAAAATTCACAACTTACAACTCACAACTCAAATAATGGCTTCTATCCAAATAAAAGGCGGCAACCGTCTCAAAGGTGAAATAGTACCACAAGGCGCAAAAAATGAAGTTTTGCAAATACTTTGCGCAGTTTTGCTCACCCCAGAGCCTGTGATTGTTCATAATATTCCAAATATTAGAGATGTCAATATGCTCATAGATATTTTGACTGATTTGGGCGTAAAAACAGACAAAATTAGTACAAAAGAAACTGAAAATTCTTACCGTTTTGAGGCAAGAAACATCAATTTGGATTATTTAGAAACGCCTGCTTACCTTCAAAAAGGAGCTGCTTTGAGAGGTTCTATTATGATTTTGGGTCCGCTTTTGGCACGTTTTGGAAAAAGTAAAATACCTCGTCCTGGTGGAGATAAAATAGGTAGAAGACCATTAGATACACATTTTGCAGGTTTTCAAGAACTTGGCGCAAGGTTTGATTACAACGAACAAACAGGTTTTTATGAAATTGATGCGTCCAATCTTGTTGGAAAATATATTTTGTTAGATGAAGCCTCCGTAACAGGAACGGCAAATATTGTAATGGCAGCAGTGCTTGCAAAAGGCAAAACAACTATTTATAATGCCGCTTGTGAGCCGTATTTGCAACAACTTTGCTTGATGCTTAATAGAATGGGTGCAAAAATTACTGGTATCAGTTCTAATTTACTGATTATTGAGGGCGTAGGAGAACTTTCTGGTACAGAACACACCGTTTTGCCTGATATGATTGAGATAGGAAGTTTTATTGGGCTTGCCGCTATGACTTCATCAGAAATTACTATAAAAAATGTTTGTATAGAGCAACTAGGCTGCATTCCAAAGGTTTTTAGAAAACTTGGTATTGAGTTAGAAATACGTGGAGATGATATTTATATTCCTTCACAAGAAAGTTATGAGATAAACACGTTTTTAGATGGTTCAATCTTAACTATTTATGATGCACCTTGGCCTGGTTTTACGCCTGATTTGTTGAGTATTATCCTCGTAACTGCCATACAAGCACGAGGAACGCTTTTGGTACATCAGAAAATGTTTGAAAGTCGTTTGTTTTTTGTGGATAAATTGGCAGATATGGGCGCAAAAATCATCTTATGCGACCCACACAGGGCAACTGTCATAGGACTTGACAAAAAAACGCAACTTCGTGGCATACGTATGACCTCACCCGACATACGTGCAGGCGTATCACTTTTAATTGCAGCACTTTCTGCCAATGGGACGAGCATTATTGATAATTCTGAACAAATTGATAGAGGTTATCAGAATATTGATGGGCGTTTGCGTGCTTTGGGAGCAGATATTCAAAGATTATAAATCAAAAAATAAGGAAATAAATCAAAAAAATCTAAGATTAAACTATTTTGTATTGTAAGAATTTTAGTGTAATTTTGTATGACTAAAATATATGAAAATGAAAAATATCCTCATAATACTGCTACTACTTATTCCGTTTGGGTTATCAGCACAAACAGATAGAGAAATATTGATTGAAATTGCAAAACAACAAGTAGAAACCAATAAGCAAGTTGCAGAACTAGCTAAACAACAAGCTATTACAGCTACCAAATTGGAAAGTTTTGAAAAATCTACAGAAAAACGCCTTGATACACAAAATACCTTTATGATAGTCATAATGAGTTTAGTAGGAGTTCTTATTGCTGCTATTTTGAGCTTTATTGGTTTTGTTTTGTGGGATAGAAGAGCTGCTTTAAAGCCATTTGAAATCAAAATGGTAGAGTTAGAAAAAGAAGTAAAAGAACTCAAAGAGAAAGAACTAAAACACCAAGAAAAAGAGTTGAAATCAGAAAATATTTTAAAGAAAATAATTGAAAAATTCCCTGACTTAGCAGGTTTAGCATAATTTTCGTAGTGTTAAATGTTTCTACTTATTATCTAAAATACTCAAAAAAACGCCCATAAGCAACTATTGTAGTGGCTTATGGGTTTATCATTATCAGTAAATTGTAAAAAACGCATCAAAAAATAATGAAATTAAGCCCAAAAAACCTTTCTTTTCTGCTTGCTTTTTTGATAGCTACTTTTACTGCGCTTTTTGTTTCACTTTTGAAAAATGTAGATACGCTTATCTTGCTTGTTACGTTTTTTATTGCGTTTTTTTCTTCTTTTTTGCTGATTGTTTTTAGTTTGGAAATGCTTGTTTTTAGCGAGATAAACGAACTTTATGCCGCCTTTAATAAAATCAAAAAGAAAGATTTTAAGATAACTAAAAAACGTATCTCAACACTTGCAACGCCCATAGAACAACTACAAACAGATATTTATGATTATACTTCTCAAAAACAAAAAGAAATAGACCAACTAATTGCCTTAGAAGCATTTAGAAGAGAGTTTTTAGCGGATATTTCTCACGAACTGAAAACACCTATTTTTGCAGCACAAGGATTTATTCATACATTGTTAGATGGTGCAGCAGAAGATGAAAATGTGAGAGAAAGATTTTTGAAAAAAGCCGCTAGAAGCCTAGATGGACTAGATTTGTTGGTACAAGATTTACTGATGTTATCACAAATAGAAAGTGGCACAATCAAAATGAATTTTAGAAAGGTTAATTTGGTAGAAATTACCAAAGAAGTCTTTGACCAACTAGAAGATACTGCACAAGAACGCCAAATAACGCTCTCTCTTAAACTTTCTAGCAAGTCTGTAAATACACTAATGAATGCCAATGTGAGTGAAAACATAACTGAATGTATGGTTTATGCAGACCCACAACGCATTAAGCAAGTTTTCACTAATATTATAGAAAATAGCATCAAATATGGCAATGAAAACGGTTTTGTGAAAGTTTTTTTGCAACAAAATGAAGAAACTTGTTTGATTACCATTCAAGATAATGGTTTGGGCATACCTTCAAAACATTTAGAACGCATTTTTGAGCGTTTTTATAGGGTAGAAAAAAGCCGTTCTAAAGAGCGTGGAGGCACAGGTTTGGGGCTTGCCATTGTCAAACAAATTCTTGATGCGCACAACGCAACTATTCAAGTGGAAAGCAAAGCAAATAAAGGCACTACCTTTACTTTTGAGCTTAGTTTGAATGCACTTGTGAATTAGGAATTAAAAATTCCTAATTACTTAAAACCTTTTTTTATTTTTGATGTTTAATAGACAGATTATTTCAGCTAAATTTTACAATGGAAAACAACGACAACAAAGAAAAGAACGACAAATCTAACATAAAAAAAGAATTTATCAATCCAATAGATAAATCTCATACAACTGATATTCCTGGGCTTTTGCCTTATGCCCACGAGCGTGGTAGCGTAGTGATTAAGCCAGAAGACAAAGGGAAAATTAAGACAAAAGCACTCAATGCTATGTATCAGCAGACTGATGTGCAAATGGCGCAGATTTATAAACAAATGGAAACGCTTGTCGCACAAGCCAAAAACTTACAAGCACGCAAAGAACTTTCAGAGAAAATATATAAGGCTACAATGGGTTTTGAGCCATATATCAACGAAACTTACCACGTTTATCAACGCAAAACAGGAGAATATTTACTCTCACTTGTTGCGCCTGCAGAATGGGGAAAGAAAATCCCTTTTGAAAAATATTTGGCAACAGTCAAAATGTTTGCCGACCATACTTGGCAAATCTTAGAAGAAAATGAAAACTTCAAAGAAGATTTTAGAGATGGGCAAGATGAAGTTGTTTATGAAGTAAAACCAGAAGAAGAGGAATAGGGACGAGGGACGAGGGACGAGGGACGAATGTAAAACTTTAATTTTTATTCGTACCTCGTACCTCAAACTTCGTACCTCAAACTTCGTACCTCAAACTTCGTACCTCAAACTTCGTACCTCAAGAACCTCGTGCTTTGTTTCTTGCTGTTTTGATGCTGGAAACTATTATTCTAAGAATTTCATCACCTTCATTTTTTAAATTAGCTAATAATTCAGGTTTGAGTAGCCCCAAATCTTCTATAAGTTCTAACCAGTATATTGTTTCATCAAGTTCTTCCTCAACAATTTTTAATTTATTTAGGACTTACGCAAAAAAGTTCTATAACCACCCCCAGCCCCTCCTTAGGAAGGAGGGGAGTTTGTCCCCCTCCTTTTTAGGAGGGGTTAGGGGTGGTTTTTAATAGGTTTTGCGTAAGTCCTATTATTGATAAAATCTGCTGAAGATTTCCCTCTTTGTGCAACTCTATAATTTGCTCCTACTGATGTTGCAGAACGCAAAATTTGATTTGTAATAACTGTGCCAATTTTATTTTGAGTTATACTTTCTGTCATACGAATAATTCTAATAGCAAATTGTTTCGTTCGTTCTTTCAAATCTTGCATATATTTATCTTTATTTTGTTTTGTATTTCGTACTTCAAACCTAATACTTAAAATTTCGTACCTCGTACCTCAAACCTCGTACCTCGTATTTAATAGAGTTTTTATAGTTTGATTATCAAGTATTTAACAATAAATTGGCACTAAAAACCACTCCCAGCCCCTCCTTAAAAAGGAGGGGAGTAAAATTCCCCTCCTTCCTAAGGAGGGGTTAGGGGTGGTTTTGATATTTATTTGTGCTAAACATTTGATTATCAAGTAATAAAAACTCTAATATTCTACCCAATTTTCAAAGGAGTTGTAATACATTTCCATTATTTGGGTTTGATTTTCTTGTGTAATTTGGTTGCGTTTTTGCTGATAAAAATCTGTTGCTATCAATGCAGACAAAGAATTATCTAAAATTTTCTGATTTTCTGGCAACATATAACGCACCAAATCACCCCTTTCGTAGGCTTTATTGAGTGTTTCTTGACGAAAATCTTTGGCGGATTCCAAATAAATAGGCAAAAAACGCTCAAATTCCTTATAATTTGCTCGCACATCTCCACCAAAATCCACTAAATCATCTACAATCAGTTCAAAATTATCCTGAAAAATGTTTTGCGCAAAAAGTAAGCCTCGTTGTACGTGTATAATGCCTGAAGCTCTGTCTGTGTCAGTTTGGCGTTTTTTATAATGCTTAATATCTCGCTCACAAAAGCCCAAATAAGCCCGCATAATACAATAATTATAGAAATTTTTTCTTTGTTCATACAAAAACGACAACTTACTTTCTTTGAGTGCAACCGTATGCAAACACTCAAAATTGATGGTACTCTCCCCAACAATACAGTTTTTCAAAAATGTAGGCAGACTTACAAAAATATGGTCTTCTGGCATTTCTAATGCTATTTCTGTAGTATTTTCTGATGAATTTTCTACAGATTTTTTGTATTGTAATTGGTGAAAATTCCTCAAAAAACTTTCTTCTTCTTGCCTAAAAGTCGGTAAAATATGCAAAAAATCCCTATCACTTTGCGAGTGTTGCAAACCATACAAAACAGAACCAATAGGAAGGCTCACTAAGCTACTTTCTAGGAGATTTTTAAAGAGATTTTCGTCAGAAAATTTAATATTCATTTGAGTTATGAATTATGAATTGTGAGTGAAATACAATATATTGATTATCAACAAATAACGTAATTCGTAATTTGAAATTCGTAATTGATAATTGATTTATGTAAATATATGCTTTTTTATGATAACTTTGCTAAATTATTGCTTTAAAAGATTGTATAGATATTTTTTGTATTCATTCACAACTCACAATTCACAACTCAAAGAAAATGACAGAAACCTCTTCTAAAAAAATATATTTAACCGTAATGGTTGCTGCGTTGGGCTATTTTGTTGATATTTATGATTTATTATTGTTTTTGGTGATAGGAAAACAAAGTTTGTTAGATTTGGGTGTGCAAGAGGCTAATCTTAATAATACCAAAATTGATATTTTGAATATTCAAATGATTGGACTTCTTATTGGAGGACTGTTTTGGGGCATTTTGGCGGATAAAAAAGGGCGACTTTCTGTACTTTTTGGCTCAATTATTATGTATTCTTTGGCAAATTTGGCAAACGGATTTATCACAACAGTTGACCAATATATGATTTTGCGTTTTATTGCTGGTGTAGGGCTTGCAGGTGAATTAGGCGCAGGTATTACGCTTGTAAATGAGGTAATGACCAAAGAACAGCGAGGTTATGGCGTTACTATTGTGGCATCTGTAGGGCTTTTAGGTGCAGTTGTGGCATCTTTGGTAGGAGAACAATTAGGCTGGAGAACTGCTTTTTGGGTAGGTGGTGGAATGGGACTTGCTTTGTTACTTTTACGTGTGGGCGTGTCGGAATCAGGACTTTTTGATAAAGCAAAAAAGCAAGCAACCACCCCCAACCCCTCCTTGAAAAGTAGGGGAGTATTATCCCCCTCCTTTGAAGGAGGGGCTAGGGGTGGTTCTGATATAGCTCCCAAAGTGCAAATGGGTAACTTTTTTATGCTTTTTAGCAATATGCAAAGGTTTAAAACCTACTTTTTTTGCATTGTAGGCACTATTCCTGTATGGTTTGTGATAGGGCTTCTTATTCATTTGTGCGAAAGTTTTGGTAAAACCTTAAATATGAAAGAGTTACCGACTTCTGGGCGTGCCATTATGTTTTGCTATTTGGGTTTGTCTATTGGAGATATGATAAGTGGTGTTTTGAGCCAACAAATGAAGTCTAGGAAAGCAGTCCAATATATTTTTATTATCATTTCTGCCCTTTTGAGTGGCATTTATTTGTTTGCAAATGATATTTCTTTGACTAATTTTTATATTCTTTGTTTCTTTTTGGGGCTTTTTTCTGGCTATTGGGTGATTTCCGTCACGTCTGCATCAGAGCAATTTGGCACTAATTTGCGTGCAACCGTTACGACAAGTGTGCCTAATTTTGTGCGTGGTTCATTGTTTTTTATGACAATGTTTTACAAATCTTTACTAACAAATTTTGGGCAGATAAATAGTGCCTTGATTGTGGGTGGAGTGGTTTTTGTAGTGGCTTTGTTCTCTGTTTCTCAACTCAAAGAAACGTATGGAAAAGATTTGAATTTTAATGAAGAGTAAGGTTTGATATGAGAGATATGATGTAAATACAAAAAATATTCAGAATTAGATACTAAACGTAGTATCAAAACAAAACAGTAGGATAATGCAAGCTAATACCATAAAATACTGATTATCAATATTTTATGATATTAGTTTGAACTATATTTGTGCATCACTTATTTTATTTTTTTTGAATAGCTGTTTTTTATGTTTTTTTTCTTACATTTGCGCATTGAAATACAAAAGCGTTTATTTTATAGATAACTATACAAAATATGGCAAATATTGGTAAAATTACCCAAGTAATTGGTCCTGTGGTAGATGTTAGCTTTTCTGCGGAAGGCTCAACACTCCCAAAAATCCTTGATGCTCTTGAAATTACGAAAGAGAACGGGCAAAAAGTAATATTAGAATGTCAGCAACATCTTGGTCAAGACCGTGTGCGTGCTATCTCTATGGATAGTACAGACGGTTTGCAACGTGGAATGCCTGTATTAGACTTAGGACGTTCTATACAAATGCCTGTGGGAGATGCTGTGAAAGGTCGTCTTTTCAACGTGGTAGGTGATGCCATTGATGGTATTGAGCAACCAAGCAAAGAAAATGGTCGTTCTATTCACGCTCCAGCACCTTTATTTAAGGATTTGGCAACTTCAGCAGAAATTCTTTATACAGGTATCAAAGTAATTGACTTGCTTGCACCTTATGTAAAAGGTGGTAAAATTGGTCTTTTTGGTGGTGCTGGTGTGGGTAAAACCGTTCTTATCCAAGAACTTATCAACAATATTGCTAAGGCTTATGCAGGTTTATCTGTGTTTGCAGGCGTGGGTGAGCGTACACGTGAAGGAAATGACCTTTTGCGTGAATTTATTGAATCAGACATTATCAAATACGGTGAGGCTTTCAAACACTCAATGGAAGCTGGTGGCTGGGATTTGACAAAAGTAGATAAAGAAGAACTTGCTAAATCACAAGCTACACTTGTATTTGGACAGATGAACGAACCTCCAGGCGCACGTGCAAGAGTAGCACTTTCTGGTTTGGCTATGGCTGAATATTTCCGTGATGGAGATGGAACAGGCAAAGGAAATGATATTCTTTTCTTTATTGATAATATTTTCCGTTTTACACAAGCTGGTTCTGAAGTGTCTGCCCTACTTGGTCGTATGCCTTCTGCGGTAGGTTATCAGCCTACACTTGCCTCTGAAATGGGCGCAATGCAAGAACGTATTACTTCTACTAAAAGAGGCTCTATTACGTCAGTACAAGCCGTTTATGTACCAGCAGATGATTTGACTGACCCTGCGCCAGCAACTACTTTTGCCCATTTGGACGCAACTACGGTACTTTCTCGTAAAATTGCTGAACTTGGTATTTATCCTGCCGTTGACCCACTAGATTCTACTTCTCGCATTTTGAGTGCAAAAATCTTAGGTGATGAGCATTATAACACTGCACAAAGAGTAAAAGAAACACTACAAAGATACAAAGAACTTCAAGATATTATTGCTATTTTGGGTATGGATGAGCTTTCTGATGAAGATAAGGAAGTTGTAAACAGAGCTAGACGTGTACAGCGTTTCTTGTCGCAGCCTTTCTTTGTTGCGGAGCAGTTTACAGGTCTTAAAGGTGAGTTTGTAGAGCTTAAAGACACTATTAGAGGGTTTAATATGATTTTGGATGGTAAATATGACCACCTTCCAGAAGCTGCATTTAACCTTGTAGGAACTATTGAACAAGCAGCTGCAAAAGGTGAAAAATTGATTGCAGAAGCCAAAAAATAATTTTTTTAGTGAGTAGTGAAATAGTGTGTAGTGAAATAGTGTGTAGTGAAATAGTGTGTAGTGAAATACATTGTACTACGACTTTTTCACTACTCACTACTCACTACTCACTACTTCACTACTCACTAAAAAAAAGATGCACTTAGAGATAATCACACCAGATAAATTGATATTTTCAGGAGAAGTAGTTTCTGCTACTTTCCCTGGCAAAAAAGGTTCTTTTCAGGTACTAAAAGACCACGCAGCCCTTATTTCTACGCTTAATACAGGTGAGATGAAATATACAACACAAGACAACAAAGAAACCGTTATGATTGTGGAAGGTGGCGTTGTAGAAGTTTTGAATAATACTATCAAACTTCTTGCGGAAGGTATCCAAAAATAGTTTTTAAGAATATCAAACAACAAAAAACCTGCTTTAAATAATTTTAAAGCAGGTTTTTTGTTGTTTATTATTTTGGTATTTCTTTTTTATTTTTTTATATAAAAAATAAAACTTACCTTTGTACGAGATTTGAAATAAATACAAAATCTCACTACATTCATTCCAAAATCAATTCCAAAATGAACAAAAAATTACTTTTACTGCTTTGTATATTTTTGCAAGCAGCACAAATTTTCGCCCAGAAAGTTGATTTAGATGGCAAAAAAGTGCCATATTCTTATTTTAGACTACCAGAAGAGCCAATAAACCCTGAAAGTGAACGTACTTTTACGGTAGAAGCAATTGTCAGTTCTACTATTCCACGTAACATTACAAGCCAACTTGTTAAAGAGTCCTCTTTCATTGACGGTTTCACTCGTCTTAATACAGGTGGACGTATTTTAGTTAAAATAGAGCTAAGTACATTTGGTATTATAAAAAGGGACTTACAAGTCGCTCAAACTACACCTCCGTCTTATACCCCAGCAATTGATTATGTTTTAACTTTTACGGCAACTGCAACAGATGCAAAAAATGCTAAATTACTTCATTCTAAGACTTTTGGTGCAACTTCAATGATGCCAAGACAATATAGAGGGCAAGCCAATACAAACGCTCAAGCGGCAAGTGGTGCTTTATCAAGTGTCACAGCTGAATTTCTGGTAGGAAGTGAATTTGATAGTTTTATAAAAAGTGTCTTTAGCTCAATTTCTCAAAAAGTGGGTTACACAAATATTTTGGCACAGCCTACCTTCTATTATATGGATTCCAAAAAACATCCAGAAAATGATGTTTTTAATGCTAAATTTGCACAATTAGAAAAATTAGTTCCTCTTTGCGTAGCGGAAAACCCCTCGCTTGTTGCGCCTAAGCAAGAGGCAAAAGCAGTTTTAGAATATTTTGAAGGTTTACCAGGTAAATATGCAGCTGATGATAAACAACACCGCAAAATGCGTTATGCAGGCTTTTATACAGCTGCTTTGTTGCATTTTATACTAGAAGATTTTGATGCTGCTAGTAGGTTTGCACAAAAAGTAGTAGAAAATGACTATGATGAAAAAGACGGAAAAAGACTTCTCAAAGAAATTGAAGAAGCAAAAAAACAACTTACTACCAATGACTTTAAATCTAGGCATTTTCCGCTTACTTGGAAAAAACAAGATGAAATGCCTGAATCTGTTGCGCTAGAATTTGCTAAAAGTAATGCTAAACAAGCAGAAGTAAAGAAAACAGAGTTAGAAAGCGTTGATTTTAACTTTAAAGCAAGCAAAATCTCTATTATTAGCAAAAAAGAAGGCACTTTAGAAGGTACTGTGGATATGAATATGTTTAGCTACATCAATATTGGGAATAACTTGAAAAATGTAATGGTCAATGGCGAAAAAGATAAAACTATAAAACCAGAAACTTATCAAACTATTATTTTTGCTGATGACGCACACGAAGGATTTGCAGGGAAGACTTTTGAAAGTATTAAATTTCTGAAAATTGCCTCTGAAAATAACAAAAATAGCTTGCCTGTCCCTCAAAAGTATTTTGCAGAAAAATTTGTAAGTGGCAAAATTGAAATATATAAATTTTATGATATTGACGGAGGACTTGCCTTCATAGGAAATCTACATCTGACATTATTGCTACTGCAAAAACAGATGAGCAAAAAATCAGACTTGATAAAATGGTTAAAAATGGACTTTCTAATCCACAATACCTAGTTAGAAAAGGTGATGGAAATGCTAAATACTTGGTTAATACAGATATAGAGAAATTGTTTGAGGATAACAAACCATTCTTAGAAGCCTATAAAAAAGGAAATACTGGAAAGAAAAAAGGTTTTTTTGAAAGAATGTCGCAAACTAGATACGAAAGAGTTGCCACAAATGATGGCACTATTGCAGATATTGCTAAAAAAGTAGAAGCAATTATGGAATACAACGAAGCAAAATAAAATTTGGGAAATATTTGTTAGTTCCAAATATAGTTTGTATATTTGCGGTGTTATCAGTTACTTATCACCTAAAATAATAAAAAACTATGAAAACTCCCTTCGGAAACCCTTTTGGAATGCCATTTGGCTCACCTTTCGGAATGCCATTTGGTACAAAATAATCTCTAAAAGATTATTCAAAATCAAAGAAAAATTTAAAATCCAACTTAGCAATAAGTTGGATTTTTTTGCGTTCCTTTGCACTTTGTTTTACCACTCTCTGACAATAAAAACTTATGAAAATTATTGCAAGCAATGCAAAAATTATAGAAAAACCAGCAAAAGAACGCATACAAAATATTGTTTGGGTGATTTTCGTCATACTAGCCTTTATTTGGGGAACGTCTTTTATACTTATGAAAAAGGCTTTACTTGTTTATTCGTCTGAACAAGTGGCAGCCTTGCGTATGGCTTCTGCGTGGGTAGTCGTGATAGGAATGGCGGTTTTTCATATACAAAAAGTGCCAAAAAGTAAACTCAAATACTTCTTTCTTTCTGGAATGTTGGGCAGTTTTATTCCTGCTTTCTTGTTTACGGCTGCGCAAATGCACATAGATAGCTCAAGTTCTGGAATACTCAACTCGCTTACCCCTTGTTTTACTTTTGTGGTTGGTGCATTGTTTTTCCAGCAAAAAACCTCACTGATGAAGTTTATGGGTCTTTTATTGGGTTTTGCAGGTTGTGTTATTTTGATTACTATCAACCAAAAAGGAGAAGTTTCTCTTAATGCTTATGCTTTATTAGTCGTTTTGGCTACAGTTTTATACGGTTTTAATATCAATATTACTAAAAAATATCTTTCAGAAATCAATCCTGTGCATATTGCAACCGTTTCTATTGCTATGATTGGCAGCTTGGCTATTATTTATCTTTTTGGTTTTACTGATTTTATTACAAGGCTTACAACTGCGGAAGGTGCAAATGAGAGTTTGGGATATGCCGTTATTTTGGGTGTTTTTGGGACTGGTATGTCGTCTATTTTGTTTTATAAAATGCTCCAAATGTCGTCACCTATTTTTGCAAGTTCTGTTACTTATTTTGTACCTATTGTGGCGGTTTGCTGGGGAATGTATGCAGGTGAAACATTGCATTTGGCACATTTTGTAGGAATGAGCGTAATTATTTTGGGTGTTGTGATTGTCAATAAAGCGTCTTGAGGTACGAAGTTGGAAGTACGAAAAAAGCCATAATTCGTAATTTTTTTGTAGCAAATGTAATTGGAAATACTAAATTCTCTTAAAATTCTTATATTCTCCAATTCTCCAACCAGTTTTTTGTTCTATCCAGTGCAACAAACGCCCTTTTAGTGTAAAATTTTTGCTATTTGTGTCAAATTTAAAATCCCAATTAGCTTTCTTAATACGCTCTTGCATCACTTGTGGGTGGGTGCCTTCAAAAATATCCAAATAATCTATCTTAGAATAGTCAAAACGTACATTAGGAGAAGTATTTACATTTTCAGCAAGCCATTTGTCATCGTGCCAAAACTTATTTTTCTCTTGTTCCACGCTTTTTACAAATGGGTCTTTCACCCAACCATAATGATAAATATAGGCATCAATTAGCTTTACAGCAAGTTTTTGGTCGTTTTTCCTAAAACCTTGCGCATCTTTATAAGATTTTATTTGTTTATCATTTCTAATAATACGCACTTCATTGCGGTACCAATTACGAGAGTTTGCCACATAATCATAACTACCATAAAAATGCAAATACTTAAATAAAAGCCCTTCTACTTCTTTATTTTGAAGGTTATCTTGCATTTCTTTTCTAATGATTGGGATATATTTTTCGTGTAATACCTCATCTCCTTGAATATAAAAACACCAATCCGTATCAGCAGAAATAGCCTCAAAAGCCTTATTGGTTTCTATTGCAAGCACTTTTCCGCCCTCACGCAGGTTGTCGTCCCAAATGGTTTGTATGATTTTTATTTTAGAGGAATTTTTATCAGAAAGTAGCGTTTGGATAAGTTCCAAAGTTCCATCTTCAGAATTTCCTACGGTGATAATAAACTCGTCACAAAGTGGCAAAACAGACTTTATAGCCTCCAAAATAGGATAATCATAGCGGTTGGCATTGCGAATAAAACTAAATCCAGTAACTTTCATTATTTATTGAAAAGACTATTTTGAGTGTTTTGACTATTTAACTGACAAATATAAGCAAAAAAGTCAATAAATTTAACATACAAAGATTTTAGATTTTTGTGGTTATTTTTTTGTACTTTTGTAAGTGCATAATAATCTAAACAAAAATAATATTTAAGTAGATTGTTATCATTAGTTTATGTTTTTATTTGACCAAAATTATACATAATCATTTGACTACAAGAATTTTGTATTCATTCATAATAGAGTTTTTATAGTTTGATTATCAAGTATTTAACAATAAATTGGCACTAAAAACCACCCCCAGCCCCTCCTTAAAAAGGAGGGGAGTAAAATTCCCCTCCTTCCTAAGGAGGGGTTAGGGGTGGTTTTGATATTTAT
>JANYGM010000283.1 GCA_025362415.1 bacterium | reverse complement strand
AGCTAATTCTGGTTTTGCTTTGCCCATTTCGTAAGACAAATAAACTTTATCACAAAGCTCTGAAAGATGTTTTATTTGAGAAGATTTCGCCAAAATAGCCTCAACACCTCCAATATGAATAGGATTTGTATTACTCAAAATAAAAATTTTGTATTTTGATTTTAGAGAAACTAAAAGATTTACATATTCAACTGGAATATCCAATAATAGTGCGTTCCAAGCATCAATAATTTGCTCATTGGTGGCACTTAATTGATATTTTTCTTTTATTTGAGCTAAAAATTCTTCTGAACTTATCTTGCCTGTTTCATAATTATAAAAAATCTCGTTTTTTCCTAAATATGCTCCTACACCTAGTGGTATATCTGTATAGGCTTGTAATGCACGCATAGTAAGGTCAAAATCAATATTGATAATAACCCCACCCAAATCAAAAATTAGGTTTTTAATACTGTTTTCAGTGTTTTGAGGTACTTTTTGTTTCATTTTTAGATTTTTTAAACTATTTTTTGAAAAATAATTGCTTAAAAATTTGGTTATGTAAATGCAAATATATACCTTTGCATCTCAATTCCAAAGAAAGTGAACTTGTTTTGTCAAAAACAATAATCAGCTCCTTTTGAACGCTCTCATAGCTCATTCGGTTAGAGCACCTGACTCATAATCAGGTGGTGCCTGGTTCAAATCCAGGTGGGAGCACTATGCCCAAAAAAAACCACTTTAAAATACGTTTTAAAGTGGTTTTTTAATTACGTTGGTATTCTCTCAATGGCAAACGCATTGAAAGTAGTTTAAACAATATTTTTCTGGTATTATTCATTATTTCTCTAAAAAAGTGCCTTATTATGGTTAATTTGTGGTTTTTTCTACGAACTCTCCAAAATCTTTGTAGCCTGCAAAAATATTTCTTTTGTCTTTGACTAATGCAAAATCTTTGAAGTGTTTGCTTAGTTCGTCTGTGGCGGTCTGCCCTGCTTTGTCGTTATCCAAAAATAAAAATACTTGTTTTGCAGTTTTTGGAAAATGATTTATTATTTTTGATACATTTGATACGGAGTGAAGTATGATAACATTTGATTTTATTGGTTTGTCGTAATACGTGAGGCACGCTAAAAAATCAAATATTCCCTCAAAAATACTCACCGTATCAGAAAAACCATTGTCAATAAATGTATAATCTTTATTTTGTAAGCAATATTTATTATAACTGTTGCGGACTTCATAACCTTTGCTTTCATTTTGCATACATACGCCAAAATAGCTTTTAATTTGCGTTGTGTCGTATTTGTAATAAATCTCCTGTAAATACTGTTTTGCTACATTTATATTGATTTTACGGCTTTCAACGTACTGTATAAGGCTATTATTCTGCAAAGGTTTTACACTTTCTATAATTACCTCTTTCTTAGGCTCGTGGGTTGCTGGTACTTCGTTTGTAGTTTCTTTTGGGTTTTCAAAAAAGAATATATTAGCCAAAAGTGTCTTAACTGCATCTACATAGGATAAATTTTGTAGTTTCATTGTGAGTGTAATAGCATCACCGTTTACGCCTGTGCCAAAATCTTTAAACCTGTTAGTGTTCCTGTAAACCACAAAACTAGCAGTAGTTTCGTTTCTTAGTGGTGAGAGATACCAAAATCCGCTGGCATCAGTTCGTTTGTGGAAGTGTCCGCCCTGTTCTAACATTCCCATTATAGAGATGCTTTTAGCCTGTGCCAACTCGTCTTGACTAAATGATTTCATAAATTGATTATAGTTTATTAGTTGCTGATTTATTTTCTTTTTTGGAAACCCTAAGAATGTTGTAAGATTTTGTAAAATTTCTTGTAAAGTTTTCTTACAAAAACCTTACAAAAACACTACATTTTACCCTTCTTGTAAAGTTTTTAAAGCAAAATTTTACAGACTTTTACACTTAAAAAGTGCTTATACTAATTGTAAACAAACTTTTTTTTGCTTTTTTTACTGTTTTGTAAAATTTGTAAAGTAGTATGGGTAGGGTAGCAAAATTTTACAAAATTTTACAAATTTTACAACATTTTACAAATTTTACAAATCTTACAAATTTTACAATATTTTATAAAACACTCATTTTTTAGTACCATTTTTTTACAAACTTTACAAATCTTACAGAACTTTACAAATCTTACAAATCTTACAAAAAATAAAATTTTATTTATTTTTTATACTATACCTTCTTTTTTCCAAATATCTAGTATTGTGGCGTGTGAAATATTACCACCCATTTTATCAGATGCTTGACGTGAGGACATAGCAGGCGTTTCTTTTTTTAGTTCTATTACTTGTTTGCGTACTTTGTCTTTTTCTGTTTCTGGTTTATCCTGTAAATGCTCTCTTTCGTGGCTACAACGTACCATTTGGAAATGCAAAAAACAATTTTCTTTCACAATTTCGCAAACAATAACATTGTCCGCTTCGTGGTGTTTTTCATCTCTCATTTTTAGCTGTTTTATGTATCTAGTATTTTTACCTTGCGTGCTTGCGCCAATAGAAAAAATATTATCCACTAGGTTAGAAAGTATTTTACTACCTGCTAAATCATTCTTTGAAATAGGATTATAAAGTGCTGTTTTTGGTGTGTGTGCTATAACCAAAATTGCAATTTTGAAATCTTCTCTCATTTGTCGTATTTTTTTGATTATATTTATTACTATTTTTGTGTCCTTTCCGTCATCATTCATCATTGCGGTGAGATTATCCAAAATGATAACTTTGTATTTTCCTCTTTTTACTTCTTTCTCCAAACCATCAAAAAGTTCTTTTTGATAATCTTTGACATTTGCCAATTCATTTCCGTTCATTTCAATTCTATTGAAATTTTCAGGAAAGTTATAGTTTTCTCGTTCTCCTGTTTTTTCGTCTAAAACGGTGTATCTTTTTGCAAATTGTTTTATATTTAGCTCAAAATCAAAGTAAGCAACTTTATTGCCATTCCTTGCCATTTCTACGCCCATTTGTACGGCTAATATACTTTTGCCTACACCACTGTCTGCGAAAAGTATAGCGACATCATTTTCTGCAAATAGATTAAGAAATAGCATTTTAGCGTCTGGCTCTAATTCTGCAATTCTCATAGTTTCGTTACCTGTTCTAGTAACAAATAAATCTTTACTTTTTTCTTGTGTTATTTCGTTGTTATTCATATCTTTGTACTGTTTATCAGTATATTTAATAGTTGTAAAAGTTTGTTTTTCAATTATTTAACGCCGTTTGTTCCCACAAACGGCGTTTTTTATCCCTGCTTAGGCTGGTTATTTGCGTTCTTTTTTACTCGTTCCAAACTCTCAAAATATTCATCAGTTACCGTTTCATCAAAGATTTCCATATAATAAAGTTGTGTAGTTTCTGTGCTACTATGCCCCATTATTTTAGCAACTGTACTCAATTTGAGTTTTAGCACGTTCAAGGCGTGAACACAAAACGTATGCCTGCCAATATGTGTGGTTACTTTCTTTGTAATTCCTACTCTGGTGCATATTTGAGCAAGATTTACATTGCGCTTTTGGTTGCTAATTTGTTCTAAACAACCATTCGGATATTTTTCTAAAATAACCCTCAAAAGTGGATTAAATGGTATCATACAAAACTCCCCTGTTTTTTGTCTAGGAACACTTATAAACTCCTGCCCTTTGCTATTCACTTGTACATTTGCCAAACAAATTTTAGGAACATCCACATGTGCAACGCCTGTGCAACATTGAATAATAAACCTATCTCTTTCCTTGCTTTCTGCATCTGACACAAAATTTTCCTGAACAAGTTTTTCTACTTCTGCACTTGTAAGGTAAACAATAGGTTTTTTCTTACCTCGTTTAGGTTTTACCACAAGTGTAATGTTGTGTGTCAAATTCCCTAAATTATGCTGTTGTTGCATCAGATTAGCAAAACGTGAGTAAGTCATACGCACCGTTTCTGCACCTAAACCAATATTTATTAAAAACTGGTAAAAATCAGCGCAAAATTTAGCATCAACATCACCTATCATAATATCTTTTCTATTATGTTTTTCCTGCAAAAAACGCATTAAACGCTTCTTTTTCTTAGTATCATTACTAAAACTACCTTCTGTGTTGCGTTCACTCTCAACGACATTTCTATTATTGGTAATACTTTGCTCCCAAAGTGCCACAATACTATAATTAACGCTGTTTTTACCCTCCAATATGCTTTTTATTAGTTCTGGCGTAACAATTACTTTGTTATTGATTTTTGCGCCCATTTCTATTGATAGCAGGCTACCTCTCAAAATAGCTATTTTAGCGTTGTAATCCTTTGCGTTGGCGTGGTTTATTACTGTTTCAGTAGTTTTGTCAAACTCACTCACAAGGACATTAAAGCCCAATGAAGTACGTTTTTCATCAGCCTTACAATAGCGAAAAGAACAAAGAACAGGCTTTGTGTCTTTCTTTGAAGTTCCTAAAAGAAAACTTATTTTAAATATATTATCTTTCATATATTGTATTGATAGAATTATTTTATTATTTATTTTGATTTTAACGCCCTGTACTGACTGTATAGGGCGTTTTTGTGTGAGCTTTATTGTTGATTTGAATTTAGTTTTAATTCATCTAATTGTTTATATAGGTCTTCTATATAGTTCAATTCAACCTGCTTACTTCTATATATTTCAGACACGATTTTTTCGTGTTTCTCTACCTTTTTACAAAGTTTATTGTAATTTTCTGTTGATTTCAAAATAGCACTTTTCAAACGTGCTATTGCCTTTTGGTTGATATTTTCCATTATTCTTGGGAGTTTAGAAGATTGTAGCATAAGAAACTTTGCGCTTGCTGTGTGCCACAAAGGTCTAGCACACTCATATACTTGCGTATGGTAGTGTATATGGGCATTTGTGCCAATACCTCCATAATGTGTTGAGGTGCTTTTTGCCCCTCTGATTTTGGTTTGTCAAAATCTTTGTTTACTTTTGATTTCATTTTTAATCTGGGTTTATGTGTTGAAAAATACCAAAACCTCCAAAACCTTATCCACTCGTAATGGATAAGGTTTTTTTAGGTTTTAGCTATTTGGTTATGGTTTTTAGTCCCTCGTTGATGAGTTCGTTTGCTACGTCTGCAAGTGTATTGTTTGCTTTCTTAGCTTTTTTTCTGTCATTAGCAATATCTCTAATGCAGTTTTTTGTGTTTTCTGACAACCTAATTAAAAGTTGTTCTTTGTTAATTTCGTTATCTTTCATTTTTATAGATATTTTTGATTTGTGAATATAATTTATTTGATGCAAATATATAAATCTTTTTGATAGGTTGTATAATTTTTGATTAAAAATATAGATATTTTTTATTTGTATTTGATAATCATTTGATTATCAAAACTTTATTTTTTTGCTAATTTGCAAATCATTATATTTGCGTTATGAATATATCAGAAAAAATAAAAGAAATCCGTAAGGAAAAGAGAATCTCGCAAAGAGAATTAGCCACAAGATTAGGGGTTAATCAGTCTAATATTGTCTATTTTGAGGGACGAGGTAATAGCTTGACTGTTGAACAATGTATAAGCATTGCT
Organism: bacterium; assembly: GCA_025362415.1. Lineage (GTDB taxonomy): Bacteria > Bacteroidota > Bacteroidia > Cytophagales > Thermonemataceae > JANYGM01. Next base: position 7,429 of record JANYGM010000283.1, on the reverse strand, counting down.
ACGGCATTGGAGGTATCAATAAAATCATTATTATTTGATGATATTGACTATACAGACGTGCCAAATAATCAGGAATTGGAAAGTGCGTTTGCTGCAAAAGATAAGGAAATAGAAGACTTGAGAAAAGAGAATGAAGCTTATCAGCAAAATGTAAAATTATACAAAAAGCTCCTTAAAGATACCATAAACCATACTTTAGATAATTTATTTAGGCAGATGCTTCGCCGTTATGCAGAGCAAACATTACACATTAGTGGATATGATTTACTTATTGGGGAAATAGATATGGAGAGTTATAGAGATAGTGAAGAACGAGCTTGGATTTTACGTGAAACAGTTTTAAAGGATTTAGTTACTGGAAACATAAAACCTGAATACGAACCCTTCATATATGATTTTTTTGTTTTATCTATGGGGAATGGCTTAGATTATTTTTTTGAAGAGAAATATATTGAAAACAAAATATATATTAACATGTATAAATATCATAAAGAGATTCTTATGCCAGAATTTGAAAAAAGTATAAGCAAAACCTCATAAATAAATGCTTAATTTCAATTCTAACGGTTATTTAGAGCCATTTGAGGCACTAGAAATAGACTTTGAGGGTGCAGAAAGTCTGCTCGTTTGGAACGAACACAGGGCGCATATTTGGGCTAATTTTGAGGTTTTTATAGCGGATTTGCGGGCTATTTTGGTAAGTTCTTTTAGTCTTTGGCTTAATGGTAGTTTTGCCACACAAAAAGATAAACCAAACGACTTAGATTGTGTTGTTTTTGTGGATTTTGAGGTGTATGATACCTTAGAAACGAAACTACAAATATTCAAATCTTTACAGTATAAAAAAGAAAATTATTTGGATATTTATTTTGTTAAAACATATCCAAAAGAACATAAAAAGAAGTTTTTTGAGGATATTGATATAAAAGAATGGTTTTTCTTATTTACCAAAACACGTAGAAAGAACATAAATAAAGGTTTTTTACAACTAATTTTTTAAGTTTATGGAACATATAACCGAAATACAGAACTTAATTGAAATGATAGAAAGAGCAAATAATATCATTTTAATTCATCAACAAACAGAATTCCCTGATGAAAACTCTATTAGCAATTATGAACGGCTAAAAATGCAATACTTTGAGGAATTAGCAGAAATTTTTAACCAAATGAACATTCCTTTAAAACTCACCGCCTAAAATCAATCCTTAATTTCAATGCAAATGGCTATTTAATTTGACTACAATGGAAACTAACATTTGGAATTATGAAGAATTATCAAAAGCTATTCATCAAACTTTTGATTTAGTGGTGAGAACTGAAAACTTGATTAGAGTGCATCAATCCATAGAAGATAGTCCTACAATCATTGCGCAATACCAAGAACTCAAACAAAAGTACGTACAAGACTTATCAGAATTGATGCAAGAAATGAATATCTCTTTAAAACTCACCGCCTAAACCAAAAAACCTACTGCAATTCAGTAGGTTTTTGATTATCTCACAAAAAACAACAATAGCTAACAACAACAACAAATTATGTCTATACAACGCATCAACAAATATTATAACGAACTTAACCAAATAGAACAATACTCTGGGCAAACCAAAGAAACTTCTATCAAAAGATGCTTTTCTAACCTGCTGATGGATTATGCAAAAGAGAAAAATTTGCTTTTGGTGGAAGAGGTAAAACTACCAAATCTACGAAAACAGCCTGATGGTTGCCTTTTTGATAGATATAAACACGAATTTGGTTATTGGGAAGCAAAAGATTTGAATGATGATTTGGAAAAAGAACTCCAAAATAAGATAAATATTGGTTATCCAACCTTTAATCTGCTCATAGAAGACTCTCAAACCGCTTTTCTTGTCAATGGCGACATCAAAGAGAAGTTTGATATGAAAGATGCCAAACAATTAGACAAATTACTTTCCAAATTTGTTAGTTTTGAGCTACCAGAAGTCAAAGATTTTAGAGATGCGCTGGCGCAATTTACCAAGTCTGTGCCGAATGTTGTTGAGGTTTTGGAAAAAATGATTGTGGCGCAAGTCAAAGATAATAAAGAATTTCAACAAAAAAGAAATGCCTTTTTTGATTTGTGCCAAATGGCTATAAATCCGCAAGTTACCTACAATAATATTGATGAAATGCTTATCCAGCATATTCTCACAGAAGAGATTTTTTTAGCCGTAATGGGTGAGCGACAATTCCACGAGGAAAACAACATCTCTCGCACTTTGATTGATATTGAAAGGACGTTTTTTACCAGAGAAACAAAACGCCAAACACTTGAAAATCTTGCTACTTACTATGAGAAAATCAAAGAAAGAGCAACAAAAATGATTAGCCACGAAGACAAACAGGATTTTTTGAAGTCTATTTATGAGAATTTTTATAAGGCGTATAACCCAAAAAATGCGGATAAATTGGGCATTGTTTACACGCCCTCTGAAATTGTCAGCTTTATGATACAAACAACGGATTTTCTTTTGGAAAAACATTTTGACAAAAATCTTTCTGATAAAAATGTGCATATTCTTGACCCTGCGACTGGTACAGGCACTTTTATTACAGATATTATCAAATATATTCCCTCACAATTTTTGGAATATAAATACAAAAACGAAATTCACGCCAACGAGGTGGCTATTTTGCCTTATTATATTGCTAATCTCAATATTGAGTACATTTATACCCAAAAAATGAACAATAAATACGCAGAATTTACTAATCTGTGTTTTGTGGATACGTTGGATAATGTGGCTTCACTTGCGTATGCAGGCAAGCAAACAGGAATGTTTGGTAATCTTGCTGAAAATGCACACAGAATTAAAGCCCAAAATGATACAGATATTTCCGTTATTATTGGAAACCCGCCCTATAATACTAGACAACAGAATTTCAATGACCAAAACGCTAACCGTTTTTATGATGAAATTGACAAACGCATCAAAAATACTTTTATAAAATATGGCACAGCACAAAATCAGACTACTTTGTATGATATGTATGTGCGGTTTTATAGCTGGGCAATAGATAGAATTGATAAAAATGGCATTATTGCCTTTGTCACAAACCGTAGTTTTATTGATTCTCGTAGTTTTGACGGATTTAGAAAAATAGTACAAACTGAATTTGACGAAATATATATTGTTGATTTACAAGGAGATATAAGACAAAATGACTACCAAACGCAAGGTGGAAATGTGTTTGATATTATGACAGGAATTGCTATTGCTTTTTTTGTTAGAATTGATACAAAAGAAGAAAAGAAAAAAGCCAAAATATTCTACCACAATATTGGAAACAATCTTTCTGGAAAAGAAAAGCTACAAATTCTCAAAGAAAGTGAGTTTAGGAAACTTCCTTTTGACAAAGTAAGACCTGATGCAAAGCATAACTGGATAAACCATACTGATAATGATTTTCAGACACTTATACCGCTTATTGATAAGGAAGTAAAAGCGGGAAAGAAAGATGGTGCAATTTTCAATTTATTTTCTTTGGGTGTTGCTACACACAGGGACGAGTGGGTGTATGATTTTGATAAGAAAAATTTGACTAATAAAGTCAAGTATTTTATTGATATTTATTCAAAAACATTAAAAGATGATGCTTTTGAAGATAAAGAAAAAATTGCGTGGGATAGTGAACTGACCACTTATGCAAAAAGAAAAATCAAAAAGAAATTTGAAAGTACAAAAATAAAAAAGGCTATGTACAGACCTTTTAGTACACAATATTTCTATTTTGATAAGCATTTTAGCGCAAGGCTTTATCAATGGGAAAATATTTACGGTGATGAAGGAAATATGGTGATTTCAGTAAATAGAGAGGGAAGTAATAAGCCGTTTCATTGTTTGGTTTCTGATAAAATTATTGATTTGCACACAACAGGAGATTCTCAATGTCTTCCGCTTTACCGTTATGAAGATAACAAAAAGGTAGAAAACATTACTGATTGGGCGTTGTCGTTGTTTCAAAACCACTATACAACAAGTGAGCAAGTTATCAGCAAATTGGATATTTTCCATTATGTTTATGGTGTTTTGCATTCACCTGTGTACCGTTTGGCTTATGAGCAAAACCTCAAAAGGGATTTTCCACGTATTCCGTTGTATGCTGATTTTTGGCAGTATGCGGTTGCTGGTGAGGGACTTATGGCATTGCATCTTAGCCCCCTAACCCCTAGCGTAGCGCAAGGGGGAACTAATACAGATGAAAGTGTCTTTGTTCCCCCTTTGGGGGCTAGGGGGCTTGATTTGGGGCTTGTTGTTGTTAAACATCTTCCCTTAGAAAGTATGCTACCCAAACGCAAAAAGACAGAAACAGACATATTTGGCAACAACGAAAGTGAAAAAGAAGATGCCGCACTTTTGCCCAAACTAAAACCTGCGGTTTATCTCAAAGCTATCAAAACTCCCCCTTGCGCTACGCTGGGGGTTGGGGGGCTAATAGAAATAGACCAACTAACGACTATTTCCAATATTCCTGCGCTTGCGTGGGAGTACAAATTGGGCAACCGTAGTGCAATAGAATGGATTTTAGACCAATACAAGCCCTACAAATCCACAGACAAAACCATACAAGAGCATTTTAATAGTTATGATTTTGCAGATTACAAAGAAGAGGTGATTAGTTTGCTTTTGCAGGTGATACATATCAGCGTAGAAACTATGAAAATAGTCAAAAGTTTGTAGTTGTATGAAGTACAAAAGTGCCATTCTAGCTTGTATTAGTTAAATACCAGTTAAATACCTCAAAAAATAGATATTTTTAGTTAAATACTAATTAAATACCAGTTAAATACCTCAAAAAACTTCAAATTTTGTTCAAAAACAGTAAAAAATCTTTAAATTTTTGCTAAAAAGTTAAAAAAACTTTCAATTTTTCAGGTTTGTTTCATTCGTTTTTATCAAAGAACTAAAAAACCTACTGCAATTCAGTAGGTTTTTTTTAGTTTTGGATAGAAAAAAGCAAGTTTTTTAGTGTTTTTGCGTAAAACCTGCGTAAACTTGCGTCATTCACTTTTGGAATTTGCGGGAATTTGCATACCTATTATTTTGTATTTTAAGGATTTATTTCTTTTTCTAGTGTTTGCACCTGTTCTAGTGTAAGTTTTGTAAACTTAACCACCTGTGCAACAGGCATTTTTTCTATGAGCATTGTTTTAGCAATCTCAAATTTTCCTTCAAGTTGCGCCTTTCTCCAAGTAGGCGTATCTTTATAATCTATATCAAATGGCATAACAGTAGGGATTAAAATATTTATTTCATTTTCTAACTTACGCAATTTACAAGAAGTTTACAAAGTGTTTACATCAAAAACAAAAAAATCTCAAAGAAAATTTACAAACAAAACGAACAGAACAACAAACAAAACGAATAGAACAGAGAAATCTTTTACGCAAAACGAACAGAACAAAGAAATCTTTTACGCAAAACGAATAGAACAAAGAAATCTTTTACGCAAAACGAATGCAACAAAAAAAAATCAAAAAAATTTAGTTTTTTGATTTTTTTTATGAATTGTTAATTATGTTTTTGAATTTGTTGTAATTGTATTTCTCTATTTTGGGAAATACTAATTATTTTGAAATATTCTGGATTACCTCTTTCTAGTGGAAATTTATTCAGACTAGGATTAAGATTTTCAGTAAGACAAATTCCTGTAAAATTATTATGGTCTTTAACAATAACCTCTTGGTCTGTTACGCTGACTATTTTCCAGTATTGACAGTTTCCAACAGCAATATCAGAACCTTTTATTTTAAAATCCCACCAAAGTTGCGAAAATCTATCTAGGTTAAAAGTATTTTCTTTTCTTACAGTCTTTATCTTTTCAAATACTTCTTCTATTGGCTCAAATACATCTTCTATCTCTTCAAATTCGTCTTCAAAAATTTCGTGTCTATCTTCTTGGCACTCACTTATATTTTTTGGAGTGATGATATTTTGATTATTTTTTACAATTCTCAAAGCTCTTGTATGGGTAATATTTAGCTTTGTAGCTATTTGTCGGTAGGTATTTGGCTCATTGTGGAGTCTTAGCACTTCATTGATTAGTTGATTTTGTTTTTCTTTTTTGATTTGTTCTATTTGCTCAAATTGTGGGTTTTGTTTTGTGAGTGCAAACGCCATAGATTTTGAGATATTGAGTTTGTCAGCAATTTGTTGGTAGCTCCAATTTTTTTGGAACAAATCAAATATTTCTGTTGTTAAGTTTTGGCTGATATTGAGAAAAAACATATACAAGGGTTTTTAGATAGTTTGGTAATGAATAGCGTAAGTAAAAATACTTACCTTTCCTATCTAAAAGCTATTTTTAACGAAATGATACGCTGGGACTGGATAAGCACCGACCCTACAAAAAGTTTTAAGAAGTTTGCAGAAGAAGAAACTGCATCAATAGCGTTCTCACCAGAACACCAAAAACAACTTAAAAATTTGCTTATTGCAGAAGATACAGAACTTTACATTTTTTGTATGTGTGTGTTTTATACTTTTGTGCGTCCTATTGAATTAAGACGTTTGAAAGTATCACAAGTAAATCTAAAAGATAAGAAGATACAAATCATTGGCAAAGGTGCTAAAAACAAAAAAACGCAATACGTAATGATACCTAAACCACTAGCGGACATTTTCATAGAATACAAGTTTTTAGAACGTCCTACAAATGATTTTCTTTTTTCTAGTGATAATGATATAAAATACTCTAGGAATAAGTTTAGTAGTAATTTTTCTGCTTTGCGTGATAAATACGAATTACCAAAAAATTACTCTCTCTATTGTTGGAAACATACGGGAGTTGTGGAATACTATAAAATGGGTTGTGGAATAAAATTTATACAAATGCAGTGCCGACACTCTAGCCTTGATGAAACCGACAAATACCTTAAATCTCTAGGACTTTTTGAAAATGATGAAATACTCAATAATGCACCAGAAATTTAGGCACAAAAAAAGCACCACTAAAATAGTGGTGCTTTTTTAGGTAGTTCAAATTAATATTTATCTCTTTTTTTTTGTGCCTGCAATAGCATTTTTAGCCTCTTGCACCATCTCTTTTCTTCTAACTAAAAACTCTTCATTTGTGATAGGTTTTATAGTATCATTTAACATTGCTTCCTCAATGTGTATTCTATATTTTTTCTGTTCTTTTGTTTCTCTAGGCATTACAGTAGTATTTTTTAATCATTGGTTCTGTTGCAAATATATAACTTTTTACTGAAATCTTATTATTATTGTCCAAATTAAATTCTACCAATAAAAAACTCTGCTTATTTCAATATGGGTGCCATTTATAGTCTGTTTATGGTTTGTTCAGGTACGTATTGGTCAATATTTTCGGAATAAGAATTATTATTGTCAGTTATTTGTAAGTATTTAATAATCTGTTTAGCCATATAGCGCACATTAGAGATGA
>JANYGM010000279.1 GCA_025362415.1 bacterium | reverse complement strand
TTTTTTCAAATTTATGTTTTTGCCTAATGTCGTAGTAATATTCTAAAATAGAAATAAAAAAACTCTTACCAATCCTGCGTGGGCGCAAGAAAGACACAAAACGCTCATTATCTTCCAACAATTCAACGAAATGCGTTTTGTCTATAAAAGTATAGCCTTCAGTCGTAACTGCTTCAGCGTTACTCACACCATACGGAAATTTTATCTTATTTTTCATACTGCAAAGATACGCTTTTTTGCAATGAAATAAATAGGAATTTCAGAAACCCTGCATCAACCCAAATACAACTTATTGTACTTGCCTTTTTTTTCATTTAATAATTTGAAAAATGTTTTATCTTTGCTAATAATACCAAAATAACCACTTTTGGTATTACTTTTTAGTCAAATCCCCCCAATATTTTACAAACACAATAGTTCGTTAAAATTTAGCATCTGTTTATGATGCACAAAGTAAAGTAGTATTTACTTCTGAAAAGAATAGTAGCACAAACAGTAATTTGATGACTTTTTCTCTTGATAAATTTGCTAATGGTATTTACTTGTTAGAAGTGAAGACTGCAAACGGTAGGATTACTAAGAGATTAAGTAAAAACTAGCCACAAAAAAGCCTTTCTAAATATTTAGAAAGGCTTTTTTGTATTTAAAGTCCCCTTTGGGGATTTAGGGGCTATTCCGACTTATTTTTTCAGGTCTGCAATAGGCATAATCTTAATATCTGCTCTACGCATTTTCCTACGTGCTGCCTCTGGATCTTGTGATTTGTTGCTTCCTGCACCCTTGTAGGTGATGCGGGCAGCTTCTACTCCATTCAGAACGAAATAATCATAAGCGGCTTTGGCACGTTGTTCTGATAATTTTATATTGGCATCTGTATCTCCCTCTGATGAGGCGTAACCTATGATTTGCACGCCTGCCGTTGGATTTTTCTTGAGATAATCAGCAAATTTTAATACTTCTACTTTGGCTCGTGTATCCAAAACAACCTCTTTACTAGGATAAAAAGCAGTATAGGTTTTATTTAAAACAATATTTCCTTTATTTATTGAATATTCATCATCATTATTTTGAGGATTTTTTGTATCAACAGCTTTCAAAGTTTTAACTTTTTTGCCCGCCATATCCACTTCTACCAACTTACCTGAAGGGTCATCATAAAAGAAGGTAGCTTGTACGGGTGTTTCTTCTTTTGTACTATTTTCTTGAGCATCAATACTTTCCTCATTGTACATAATATCTAGTAGGTAATTACGAGCAACTGTATCTTCAGATTCTGCAATATCTTCCATCAAATCATATAAATCTAAATTTCTACCTTGAAAATTAGTGGCATCTTCTTCTTGTGGAGCTTTGAAATCTTGTTTAATCACAATATCTTGCCCAACTTCTTTGTTATCAACCATTTTCTTTTGTAATGTAATTTCTTGGTACATTTCATAAAAATACGTTTGATTAGGAATATTGATGTTCACCAAATATGGCAAATAGCCTTCCGCCTCAATAAGCATATCATAATTTTTTCCTGGTGGGAAAATCATCAAATAATCTCCTGTTTTTGCATTAGGATTATAGATATGTTTAAGTGGTTTATTGGTTGTTTTGTCAATTACTTTTATTTTCGTAGGAATAGCTTTTGGAGGATTTCCTGCTAAGATTTTACCTTTTATCATTGTCAAAGGAATGCCATTTTCTTCAGGAATACCTAAAAAATAAATATCTTGCATACCTTGTCCGCCCAATCTATCAGACGAAAAATAGCCTTTTGTACCATTGGCAGAAAGCGCAAAATAACTATCATTATACACGCTATTGACTGGATAACCCATATTTTTTGGTGCGCTGCATTTCAAACCTTCTATTGTTGTCTTAAAAATATCATCACCACCAATGGTATTGTGTCCGTTGCTGGTAAAATAAAGTGTTTTGCGGTCTGGGTGAATAAAAGGCGCATCTTCATCAAAAGGAGTGTTAATATCTTTTAGATTTTCAGGCTTACCCCACGAGCCATCTGGCTGCTTTTCAACTCTATAAATATCTCTTCCACCTGCACCACCAGCCCTATTACTGGCAAAATACATTATACTTTCGTCTGTGGTCATACTTGCGGCACTTTCCATATTGCCCGAGTTGATAGGCGCAGGGAATTTCACAGGCTCTGCCCATTGCCCTGCTTGTTGCTTACTCATAAATAAGCCACCTTTGCCATTTTCACCGCCCATATACAAAATAAGTTCTTGCCCATCAGCAGAAAGCCCAACAGAACCCACATTAGAAGAGGTTTTGAAGTTAATTTGTTGTTTTTCTTTCCAAGAATAACTTTTCTTACGAGCTGTAAAAAGTTGTTCTACATATTGTCCAGACTTATCTTTTTTGGTAAGTGTATAAATCATCATATTTTCATCAGCCGAAATAACAGAACCATATTCTGTATTTGGCGTGTTGATGTCTTTTCCAAGATTTTGAATAAGTACATCTACGGTATCTCTGACAATCTTTTTAGCATTACTTACAATCACCAAAGAGCGTTCAGTGTCTGTAAAAAGTTTGTCATCTTTATTTACTTTTGATTTATATTTTTCAAAATTAGCTTGTGCTTTATCAAATTGGTAGCCCAAATGATAACATTTTCCTAAGTAATAATACAACCTAAAAGGTACTTTATCTGTCACTTTTGAAAGGGAGGCTTCCAAATAATTGAGTGCTTTGCTCTGCATTTCTGCATCAGGCGTGCGGAAATAAGCAACGCCAATTTTGTAGTTAAGCATTGCATCAGTTGGCGTACTTTTGTGCGCAGAAAGGTAAGTTGGCAAGGCTTTTTCGTATTCACCAGCATTGAAAGCCACGTCTGCACGTTTTAGCTCGTCTGGTGTTTGTGCATTTACTTGCGTTGTGAGCAATATTGTAGCAATAGTAGCACAAAAAAGTAGGTTTTTCAACATAAGAAAGAAGTTTTTATAGTTAGGTTTTTTATAGTTACTGTGATTTACGTGTGCAATACTAAAATAATGCCAAGATTATCAAATAATGATTAAACCAAACACAAAATTAAAGATAATTATCTAAATAAAAAAGCAAAAAGCAAAATATTTGATGTAAGATTTTATTAAGTTTTATTAAGTTTTTTATTCAAAAATTCTGCTTAAAAGCTCATCAAAAGGCAAAGCAACTGTATAAAGCCTATCAGAATACACAGAAGCTACAAGTTTTATGTAACTAGGTTGGTCATTTATCAAAATATATTCTATCAAAATATTCCCATATTTTTGATTAAGTAGTTCATTTTGAATAACTTGTGCAGAAATAGACGGTTTTAGATAATATTTTTCAATAGTTTCTACATAGTTTGGGCGGTCAAATATACGCCTGTCTGCATTTGCTTGCAGGTAGCCTAAATTTAAAACTTTATCTTTTAATAAATCAAAAAAATGCTGAAAGTGCATTTCTGGGACGTTTTTATGATAAGTAATGGCTAGTCCGTTGGCGTAGGGCATTTGCAAAAGATGCACTTGAAACGTATCTATTTCATCATTTCTTTTCTTCCAATAAGCATTTTTGATGCTTTCAAGCAATTTTTTGTAATAACCACTATTCATCCAATCAAAGTAAGATTTTTTATATTTATCTTCACGCAAAATAACCTCCTCAATAATGGGCAAATGCGCATTTTGAGGTGTTTTTTTAGGGAAAAGTTTAGCAAAAATAGCAGTTAGAAAATCACTCACAAAATAATTGTTAATTAGAAATTAGGAATTAGAAATGAATACAAAAAGTACAAAAAAATAAAAAATAGAAAGAAAAATACAAAGAAACTTACATTAAGCAGTAATATTTTAGTGAAAATTTGTAATTTATTGTAAAATGTTTACTTTTGTAAACACGAAACTCAATATATTGTTATAAATTAAATAGCAAACGAATGAAACCTCTTCCAATAAAACCGCAATATCTTTCTTCTTTGCAAAATTATCAGTTAGAAACAATGAAAGTAGCAGAAGAAATGATAAAAAACCTTATGAAAAATAATACTTTCACACAAGAACGCTTGATGGAATTTTATGATGAAATGTTGGATTTTTCTCCCAAAAGTACGAAAAAAAGCAGTTTAGGCAAGAAATAATTTTGAATTAGGAATTTTGAATTAGGAATTGTGAATTATACTAGGAATAGGAAAGATTTCGGAAAATGTATTTAAAATGTATTTAGCTCCAGCGGAGCAGCATATTTATAGAAAAATATATCAAAAAAACGTACTTAGCCCCAGCGGGGCGACATATTTATAAAAATAGTCTTTGCTAGTGTCATTCAGTTTAATCCAAGTAACTTGAATTATGAATTAGAAATTATGATAAATTTTAACTACGAAACAACGCATTTTAGCAAAGAAAATGCCTATTTTTTGGCGCAACTTTCAGCTTTAGCGTATGAAAATGAAGCAGATATAACTGATGCTTTGACTACTTATTTTCCAGCAGAATTTTCTAGATTTCGTTTTATTGATACACACCAAGACCACAAACAGGCTGGTTTTGATGCGCAAGCCTTCGTAATAGCTAACCAAAAAGCTATTTTTGTTGTTTTTAGAGGTACAGAAGATGATAGTTTAGAGGATATTGTGAGTAATATGGATAATAGGCTTGTACCTTGTACTTTTGGGCATATTTATCAAGGATTTTATGATACTTCACAGGTTATTCTTGCAGATATTCTAAAAGTAGTACAAGATTTTCAGGATAATAATCAGCTTATTTATCTCACAGGACACAGTCAGGGCGGAGCTTTGGCAATGCTAATGGCACGTTTATTGGGTCAGCAAATGCCTCAACTAAACGGTGTTTATACTTTTGGGCAACCAAAAATTGGAGATATGCTTTTTTCTGCTGATTTTGATATGATATTTCCAACAGGCGTTTTTAGGCTCGTCAATGTAGGAGATAATGTGGTAAATAACCCGCCTAGCTTGTACCACGCAGGTATTTGTGTGCAATTAGATGAAAATGGGAATATAGAAATTTTGGGAAATACCCTTTTAGAAAGTTCTAGTAGTGATTTTTCTTCTGTTTTGGATATGCTTTTTGATGTGGCTACAGATGCAATGCAGAGCCACGAAATAACAGAATATATAAAAAGACTTTCTTTTTCAATTACGAATTAAAAATTACGAATTACGTTTTACAAATCATATTTTAGAACTTTTATCAAAAAAACTGCGTTACAAAGTCAATAAGTGAAACCCTAATAATATCAAAATAAAGTATAATAACTTAATTATCAATGTTTTGTATTTAATTCATAATTCACAATTCATAATTCACAATTAAAATGATACAGGTAACAGATAAAGCAAAAGATAAAATTTTGGAGCTAAAAATAGCAGAAGGACACACAGACGAGCAAAATATACGTGTTTCTGTGCGTGGAGGTGGTTGCTCTGGTTTGATGTACGACTTAGATTTTTCTTCTACAATAGCAGCCAACGACCAAATTTTTGAGGACAAAGGTGTAAAGATTTTGGTAGATAAAAAAAGCCTTTTATACCTTGTAGGCACAGTTTTGGATTTTTCTGATGGACTAAATGGCAAAGGTTTTCAGTTTGTAAATCCTAATGCCTCACGCACTTGTGGGTGCGGAGAGAGTTTTTCTGTGTAAAAACAAAATTAGAACAAAATAAATATAAAATCAAAATCCCTGCATATCTTATATGATATGCAGGGATTTTCTACTTAAAAATCTTATAACGCACTCCAACATTTACCATCATACTTAAATCTTCTCCTGCGAGATTTGGACGTGTTTTTCCAGTCAAAAAACTAATTGTTTTGAATGGATCTTGCCAAAGCATTGTCGGCAAAAGTTGCAAATCAAAATTATCATTTAGTTTGTAGGTAAAATGTGCGCCAAAAGTAGTACTAAGATAGTTTTTAGTAGTTTTTTCTGCTGAATTAGTTTGTTGTTTTTGCATTGTTTCTGTCGTTAGACCCAAGCCAAAATTCAAACCACAAGAAAATTTTTCTCCAAAAGTACCAGCCAACTTATTGATTTCTTTTTCTAGTAGGAGTGAGGTCGTTTGAGAATTTACATAGCCATTGAGTGGGCTGGCTATCACAGCGTTGATTGGTAGTGTTGTGAAGGAGTTTCTACTTTCCCAATTTTCTCCTTTGATAGTGGTTTCTATACTCTGAAACCTCAATTTTACGCCCCAAGAAGCGTTTTTGGGTGTAAATTTTGTTTCTGCCAAAAAACTCAAAGGCATACCATAACTTACATTGACACTTTTATCTATACTTTCAAAAATGTAGGCTTTTCCTGTGCCAGCACTAAAAGCAAAATCTAATTTTTGCGCCTTTGCCCTAAAACTTAGACAAAATGCAAGACCAAAAGCCACGCAAAAAAGAAACATAGCAAAATTATTGTTTTTCATAAATAGGAACAGAGTTAGAACAGCGTTTTAGCGTTTTATTTTTTAATTCGTTTTTTCAAAGTATCAAAAATAATACCAATATTCTTTACAAATGAATAAAAATATAAAATAAATAACTTTGATAATCAAAGTAAAAAACCAGAAATAAATATGGCATCTAAAAATTAAGTTGGGCGCAAGCAAAAAAAGTAGTCCAATTCATTGGACTACTTTTTTAGGAGAAATAAGATTTTGAAGTTACAGGTTTTTAATTGCGTCCTGCAATTTCTTTGAGGAGAAATAACAACGTACCAAATGGCAACCTCCAACACTAGAACAATCATATAAATCTAGTGTTGAATTGGGGAATTTTGTCTGAAAAGTTGTTTTGAGTTTGGTGGCGGAGGCATCATAATTGCAACCTAGTGTGGTATTTCCGTGTTTGTAAGGTCCTGGACCTACAAAACCCACTTTTTTTCTTAGTGCAATATCATTTTCATTATAAATAATTGAAAAATGATAATTATCAGCGGTTTTATAGGCAACTTTTGTATTTCTCTTATAAAAATTATCAACAATAAGTTCTCCAGAAATAGCAGGAGCTATAAAAATAAGGTTTATTTTGTTGTTTGAGGGCGTTTTAAGGTTATCATTTTTCATATCTAATAAAGCAAAAAGTGCAACTTTTGCACCCAAACTATGCGTAATGATATTTATGGTATCAAATTTTATATTAGAAATAATGCTTTTTAGACTTATACCCACAAGTTCTGCATTGATTTGGGATTTTTCAAAAACGGCATACATAATTTTATTGGCTTTCAGGTTAGCCGAAAACCGTTTTCCATACAAACCGTCCCAATAAATTTCTACAAAGAAAGTTTTATTTTTACTATATAGATTGATAGTTTCCTGCATAGTTGTATAGTCGGCAGGTGAACTAGCATCTCCGTTGGTTGCTATAAATGGTTTTCTAAACCCGTGAATAAGAAAAGTCAAAGACTGAAATCTATTTTGCAAATCTGTTTTTTTCTGATTTATCTGCTTGATATAGAATGAACTAATAGAATCATTTAGCGTATTACAATTTTCTAAACTGTATTTGGAGAACTTGCAATGATAGTTCTTAGAAATCTCCAAAAATGCTTTTTGATTATTTCCATACCATTTGACAAGTGAAGCATTAGATTGGAGCAAAGACGCATTTGAGATAAAATAATTAGGATAAAGATAACCTTCTTTATCAAAATAAATAGCCGTTTTGGAAGAAATCTGTGCAGAAATATCCGCAAGATTTCGCTCCCCAAACAAAACATTATGATTAGTATTTTGACCAAAAATATTGGAAATAGTCAAAATAAAGAAAATTAGTAAGAATATTTTTTGTTTCATATTTTCGTATATTTTTAGGATTTTAATGCATTATTAGCACGTTTATTTTCAAAATATTCTTTCAAAAACTCCCAAATAATAAAGTCATCTGTTTCTCGTATTTTTTTGATAGCACTTTCCCTATTAAATCCAAAATCAGAATAATAGGCAATTTCACCTTCAAAATTTATTTGTACTTTATAAGCATCTAAAACACATTTTTCTTGCGCAGGCGTGAGCATAGCCAACATTTCACTAATATTAGTGTGGTGTTGGTTCTTCATGAGGTTAAAAAACATATAACCCAAACACTCAAATTCCATTTTGGTAAGCAAAACAGGTAAGAAAAAATACAACACCTTAGCCTCCATAAAACAATATCTAGAGCTATCTAGAAAGTTACGGTCTTTGTCTCTAATAGAAATAAGCACTTTTCTCCAGTCTTCCCTTTCATCTTTTGCTTTTAGTGTTTTATACGCTTTGCTGGTAGGATTTAGGTAATCATCAATAGCACCAGCCTCATAATAACCAATACCATTTTCTAATTTTACGCCTGCAAAAGCAATTTCAATTTCTTTTTTAAGTTGTTCTAGTTTCATTTTTGTTAATTGTTAATTGTGAATTTTAAATTGTGAATGAATACAAAAATTCTCACAAATAAAAGTTTCAAAAAAATCAGTACTCAAATTTTTTAGTTTTTAGGTTAAAGCCTGCACGAGCATTGCTACACACATACCAGACAAAACTATCACCCTCGTTATTTTTATAATCCCATTCAAAAGTGCCATTTTCGCAAAAAGGAAAGCCAAAATTCACATCACTAGGAGAGGAGGCAATCTCAAAACCCCATTTATTTTTGAGTGTGAGTTTTGTATCTCTATAACTTCCATCTCCTGGCATAGTAAATAAGCGTTTTGGTTGTTCGTAAATTTCTATGGTAAATTCTCCGTTTGGACTGGTTTGTTCGTAGCGGTAATGTGGCATAGAAACAAACCAATAAACAAATATCATAAAAATAATACAAAAAATCACTACAAAAACAATGATTTTTCTTTTGGAGATTTTCATTTTGGAGTAAAAATTAAATATCTTCAAAAATAAGCATAAAAACAGGAATATTGAGAATTTTGTTTTATTTTTGGTATGTTTGTGAACAATTATACTAAAACATAAAAAAACATACAAAATTATAGAGAAATGAATATACTAACAGAAAACCTGATTTATAAAACACAATTATCTGAAAATCAAATAATTGAAAGATTATTTGATTGCATTGCACCCAAAAAAGATTTTAGTTTATTTCATAGATATAATAATACGGCAAATGGTAAATTATATGAAGGCAAAATTAGTGGGCAAACATTTGAAGTTTCAAGGATAATTAACTACCGTAATTCATTCTTGCCTGTTATTACGGGAAACATCACGCAAGAAAATAACAGTACACTAATAAAAGTAAATATGAAGTTGCACAAATTTGTGAGTGCATTTCTATTGATATGGGGTATTATTTTTGCTACGACATTGTTAAGCACCAAAAAAGCAAATTCTTTTGTAATATTTGAAATGGATTTTTCTGTGATGTTTGACGTAATGCCGTTTTTAATGCTAATTATCTTTTTTAGTGTTTTTAAGTTTGAAGTCAATAAATCTAAAAAAGATTTTCAACAAATATTTGAGGCGGAAATTATTGAAAACAAGAAGCAATAAACTCACAAAACATTCCAAAAATGATGTTCTACGTGCCATAGAACATCATTTATTTTGGGTGTTGGGCTGACTTTATGCAAAGGGATTTTAATGATTTTTCCTTGATACTCACCTTCCTCAAACTCCGCAAAAACAATATCATTTTCAATGGAAATTACTCTGATTTGGGTCATTTTTTACAGAATTATTTATAAATTTTGCAACCCATACTATTTGCCCATTCGTTTGTGTGAGCAAATAATAGCGTTTTTTTGAAATCAGAAAATCTGTAACTTATTCTAAGCAAATCAATTACAGAATCATTGTTAATACTTTTTTTATTTCCTTTTTCTCTTAAAAATATGGCAAAAGTTTTGGTAAAGTCGTGTCCGTTACATAGTTGAAAATTATTTGCATTTTCCTTTTTTAAACTATTTATTTTGCTGATAATCAAATTTATATCCTTTATTTTGGCATTAGGAGATTCTGCTAAAACCCTACCAAAATAGTTTTCAAAATTAATGGTATTTTTATTGTTTTTCAATGCAAATTCTATTAAATCCTGAAATCCTGCTTTTGTAAACATTAGCTCTAAGTTTTCCTTGCTAGACAACCACTTTAATAGTGATATTTCTTCAAGTAATGCAAACATTTTATTTCTTGTCGCATCATATTCCTGCACAGAAATATCTGTATGCTCATTAAGAATTGCGTTGAATATTTGATTTTCAGCTACTAAAACCATTTCAATATCGTGAAAATCAGTTAAAAATATATTTTGTTTTTGATAAGGAACTCCGCTCAAATGAATAAAATCAGCATCACGTATGCCAATAATTAGATTATTTTTCTCCAAAAGTTCTAAAACCGCATCTTCTACTTTTGGATTTCCGCCAGGTATGCGTTCTACTTTACAATTATCCAAGTCAAAGAATTTTCTAAATAATAAAATATCTGAATCTCCTTCTACAAAAATAAAAGCTAATCCTTCATTGTTCATGTGTGAAATGGACATTCTCAATTCATTCATTTTAATCTCAAAAGTTATATCTTCTTTCATTACTTTTTAGGCTGTTCAAGATTGTAAACTAAGTCCCATCTGTCATTGATGATAGCAGGAGCGTGTGTAGCAATAATTATCTGATTTTTATTGATATTATTTATTTTCAATAAATCATTTAAAAACTCTTTTTGCCAAGTAATATGCAAAGAAATTTCTGGTTCATCAATTAAAACCAAAACATTAGATTTTACATTAAAGATAAGTTCGTACAAAAGTACAACTTCGTGTTGTTCTCCTGATGAAAGTTGCGTTAATTCTAATTCTTTTCCTTGATTTGTAGTAAAATAAAAACCTTTTATTCTGTTGATATTGATAGATTTAAAAGTAAATCTTCTTTTATTGAGAATATCTGTGAATAATTCTAAATTTTCCAATAGTTCATCAAAAACACCTAATTTCATTTCAAAATCTTTTAAATAAACAGTTAATGCTTTTGCGTCATCCGGGCTATACGCAGGAAAATCTTGTTTACTTTCATACAAACCAAATTTAGTTAACTTTTCTTGTTTGGTTTTAAGTGTATTATATTTTTCTGTATATTCTTGTTCTGAAAAAATATTTTTCTCTTTTATTAGTCTGTTTGGGTAACTACTATCTAATTCCTGCGTTTTAGCTAATGCTCTATCAGAAAATATTGAAATAGTATGAATTAATGCTTCTGCGTGCTTTGCTATTGTTTGTATTATTACTGTTGTACTTTCTTGTAATTCTTGTGTAAAAAATAATTGCTCTTCTGTTAATCTATGCTCTTTTATCAAATAAACTGAAAATGAAGTTAAAATGTGATCAATTATTGGAGAACTCCTATTGATTTTTTGTAATAGCTGGAACTCTGGGTTAGTTTGCCCTATTTTAAACTCATTGGGATAATCAAATATTTGAAACACTTTGTACTCATTTGTTTTACTATCCTTTTCACAAAAACGTAAAAATATTCTCATTCCACTACTGTCTAATTCCTTAGAAATAATAATTTGAATATTCTCGTCTAATTCTAATGTTATTTTCTCAAAAACCAGTTTTTGAAAAAACTCAAATTTTCTATTAAATAAACTGAAAATAATATTTAAAATCATTGTTTTTCCAAAACCATTAGCTCCTGTAATGATTAAAATATTTTCATTTTTCTTAAAAGATATATCATAGTCAAATATATCAAATAGTTTTTCTATTTTTATTGAATTTATCTTCATTTTTTTATTAGTTTATAACTGATGTTATGCAGATGTATTTGTAGAGACGTTGCTTGCAACGTCTTAGCGTAGAACATTGTATTCATTCCAATTTAACAATTATGCTTTTATTTGCTACTGTATTGTTTGTCGTTCAGACGTTGCAAGCAACGTCTCTACAAGAAATACATTACTTTGTGTTGTCAGGTGTTTCCACCTGACAACAAATGGAAATTAGAAATCAATATACTGGGGGCTACCTTACAAATTCCCTCTAAGTTCTTGTTCTCTTTCTATTGCTTCAAAAAGAGCTTTAAAATTCCCTTTTCCAAAAGAAACTGCACCTTTGCGCTGGATAATCTCATAAAATAGGGTAGGGCGGTCTTCTACGGGTTTTGTAAAAATTTGCAAAAGATAGCCTTCATCATCTCTATCCACCAAAATATTAAGGTCTTTGAGTGGTTGCAAATCTTCATCAATTTTGCCTACACGCTCCAACAAATCATCATAATAAGTGCTGGGAACGTGCAAAAACTCTACACCACGCTTGCGCAACTCTCCAACAGTTTTAATAATATCATTTGTCGCAATAGCAATATGTTGGACACCGCCACCATTATAAAAGTCTAAATACTCTTCAATTTGAGATTTTTTCTTTCCTTGTGCAGGCTCATTGATAGGGAATTTCACATAGCCATTGCCATTAGAAACCACTTTTGACATCAAAGATGTATATTCTGTAGAAATATCATTATCATCAAAAGTAATAATAAGTTTAAAACCCATTACGTCTTCATAAAACTTTACCCATTCGTTCATTTTGCCTAGTTCTACATTTCCTACGCAATGGTCAACGTATAAAAGTCCTACTGATTCTGTTTTTAAAGCACTTTTTGCAGGTTTGTAGCCTGGCATAAAAGCACCTTTATAGTTTTTGCGCTCCACAAAAGTATGTATAGTTTCTCCATACGTTTGAATAGATGCAGTAATAACTTCTCCAAACTCGTCTGTATATTTTTTAGGTGGATAAACGCTGATTGCACCACGTTTTGTAGTTTC
>JANYGM010000228.1 GCA_025362415.1 bacterium | reverse complement strand
CAGGTGGAAACACCTGACGACACAGGGGAAATAGAAATTAACATTACTGGGGGCAAGCCCAGCCCCTACAAAATACAACTCTACCCACCATTTTTTAATATCTCTCAAAAGCCATTATTTATGTAGCATTACCCTTTAATGTGTTGCTACATAGATAATGGCTTATTTTTACCAAATTTCTACTATATTTTTATCAAAAAAATCAATTATTTATGTTAATTTTGATAAAAATTTAACGTAAAAGTGCCTGCTGTGAAAAATACTTCACACCTCACACTTCATACCTCACACTTCAATATGAAATATCCTGAAAATAAAAATGTTAGTTATCCGCAAATAGCTGACGAAATACTGCAATTTTGGCACGACAACGCCATTTTTGACAAATCAATTACCTCTCGTGAGGGCGCACCTGCCTACACTTTTTATGAAGGTCCGCCTTCTGCAAATGGTACGCCTGGCATTCACCACGTAATGGCACGAGCTATTAAAGATATTTTTTGTCGCTACAAAACACTAAAAGGTTTCCAAGTACACCGCAAAGGTGGTTGGGATACTCACGGATTGCCCGTAGAACTGCAAGTAGAAAAACTTTTAGGCATCAAAAAAGATGATATTGGTATCAAAATTTCTGTGGAAGAGTATAACAAAAAGTGCCAAGAAACAGTAATGATGTACACAGACCAATGGAATGACCTTACAGAAAAAATGGGTTATTGGGTTGATTTGGATAATCCTTACATTACTTATGAGAAAAAATATATAGAAACACTTTGGTTTTTATTGAAAGAATTATATAAAAAAGGGCTTTTATACAAAGGTTATACTGTTCAGCCGTATTCACCAGCCGCAGGAACAGGACTTAGTTCTCACGAATTAAATTATCAAGGAACGTACCAAGATGTATCAGATACGTCAATAGTGGCACAATTTAAAGTTATCAAAAACGAAAAATCTGACGTTTTATTTAGTAAAATTACTAACGGAAATTCGTCAGAAACTAATCCTGATGTACGTATCTTAGCGTGGACGACCACACCTTGGACTTTGCCTTCAAATTGCGCCCTTGCTGTTGGTGAAAACATCAATTATGTACTTGTAAAGACGTTTAACCCTTACACGTTTGCGCCTGCGTATGTCGTGCTTGCAAAGGATTTGATGAGTAAATATTTTTCAGAAAAAGCAAAAGAAATAAAGTTTGAAGACTACAAAAATGGTGATAAACTTGTTCCTTATGCCGTTTTGGCAGAAATAAAAGGAAAAGAATTGCTTAATATTCGTTATGAACAACTTTTGCCTTTTATCACTAACGAAAATTTAGAAAAAAATGCGTTTAGAGTGATTGCAGGTGATTTTGTAACAACTTCTGACGGTACTGGAATTGTGCATACTGCCTCTGTGTTTGGTGCTGATGATTTTAGGGTTTGTCAGCAAAATAATGTACCTTCTGTGATGATAGAAGACGAAAATGGCAAAGAAGTGCCTATTGTGGATAAACAAGGTAAGTTTGTGGCGCAAGCAGGCGCAAAACTTGCAGAAAAAGTCCTTCATTTTGGCATTAAAACACATAAAACTTTTGGAGAAAATGATTTTTATGTTAAAGATTATCTTTCAGAAGATGAAAAACAAGCAAATTACAAAACAACTGATGAGATGATTTCTATCATCTTAAAACTTGAAAATAAAGCATTTAAGGTAGAAAAATACGTCCATAGTTATCCACATTGCTGGCGTACAAATAAACCAATTTTGTATTATCCTTTGGATAGTTGGTTTATCAAAACAACTGCCTACAAGGCTAGAATGGCAGAACTTAACAAAACAATCAACTGGAAACCTGAAAGTACAGGTTCTGGGCGTTTTGGAAATTGGCTAGAAAATTTGGTAGATTGGAATTTATCACGTTCACGCTATTGGGGAACGCCTTTGCCTATTTGGAGAAATGAAGATGGAACGTCTGAAAAGTGCATAGGAACACTCACAGAGCTGAAAATGGAGATAGAAAAAGCAAATAAAGTTTTAGGGCTTAATCAGCCAACAGAACTCCCTGATTTGCACCGCCCTTATGTGGATAACGTGTTTTTGGTGTCTGATAAAGGTGAAAAACTAACTCGTGAAACTGACCTAATTGATGTTTGGTTTGATAGCGGAGCTATGCCCTACGCACAATGGGGGCTTTTGGGCGAACAATTAGCACAAAAAAATGCAGATGGTACTTTGCGTGATTTTCCTGCTGATTTTATTTCTGAAGGCGTTGACCAAACTCGTGGTTGGTTTTTCACGCTTCACGCTCTTTCTGTGATGCTTTTTGATAGTGTAGCA
>JANYGM010000211.1 GCA_025362415.1 bacterium | reverse complement strand
CGAAATCTTAATAAGAAACCTCACAGAATTTAAAACCTCTGTTTCAAAAGATGGTTATATTCGCAAGTTTTATGAAACTATTAAAATAGCTACAGAAGATGGTAGCGTTGGGCGGTTTTTCATCACGGGAGTGTCGCCAATCACGCTGGATAGCCTTACAAGTGGCTTTAATATTGTCAAACACCTTACCCACAGCTTGGATTTCAACGACCTTGCAGGTTTTACAGAAGACAACGTAAAAACACTTTTAGAACTTGTTTTGGAAGATAAAACACGTCTAAAAGCCATTATGCAAGACCTTAAATGGTGGTATAATGGCTATAAATTCAATACAGAAGCAGAAGGCACTATTTATAATGCCAATATGGTTTTGTATTTTTTAGATAATTTCAAAAAAATGCAAAAATACCCTGTTCAAATGCTTGACCCTAACATTATGCCTGATTATGGTAAGCTAAAACAAATGTTTGAAGTCGCTAATATTGACGAAAATACCAAAGTTTTAGAGGAAATCTTAGAAACAGAGGAAATAGAAACAGAACAAATATACCAATTTGACCTTAGCCATTCATTTGGTAAAATAGAATTTGTCAATTTCCTATACTATTTAGGCAATTTGACCATAAAAAAAGGAGGTAATTTTGGTATTGATGTGGTTTACAAAATTCCTAATTACGTTATTGCGGAGCTTTATTGGAAATATTATGCTTATGTTTTAAGGCAAAGAAACGAGTTACAATACCCAGAAAATGAAGTTCCCAAAATAATGCGTGCCTTGGCGGGAGGTAATGTAGAAGGTTATCTAAAACTTGTTGAAAGTAATTTAAAGGCACTTTCCAATAGAGATTTTCAGCGTTTTGATGAGAAATATGTCAAAATGATAATGCTTCTTTATGCTATTGAAAGCAGGATTTTCTATGTACCCACAGAAAGAGAAACAAGTTCTGGTGGTTATATTGATTTGGAGATTTATATTCGCTCAAATAACTTAAATAAACACGCACAATACATTTTTGAGATAAAATATATCAAAAAAGAAGACGAAAAAACCTTTGATAGCATAAAAGCAGCTGCCATTGCACAACTAAAAAATTACAGAAATACAGACACACTTTTACAAGAAAAAGAAGATTTACACGCAATAGTGGTTATTTTTGTCAAAGATGAACTCTATTGGGAAGAAATTTAATACTCAATGAATAAAAAAACGAAAATCCAAATACAATAAATTGTATTTGGATTGATGAAGGATTTTGATATTTCTGTTTATTTCGTTGCAAAAAGCGTATCTTTGCCCTATGAAAAATAAAATAAAATTTCCGTATGGCGTGAGTAACGCTGAAGCAATCATAACAAATGATTACGTTTTTATAGACAAAACGCCTTTTGTTGAATTATTAGAAAATAATGAACTTTTTGTGTCTTTCTTGCGCCCACGTAGGATTGGCAAGAGTTTTTTTATTTCTATTTTAGAATATTACTACGACATTAGGCAAAAACATAAATTTGAAAAAATATTCTCAAAAACCTACATAGGACAAAATCCTACCCCTTTGGCAAGCAGTTTTAGGGTACTGAAATTTAATTTTAGTGGGATAAGTACGCAAACCAATGAAATGGCTGAAAGAGAATTTCTTTTGAAAGTGAAAAATACAGTAATTAGTTTTATTGATGTTTATGATGTATTTAATGCAGAATTGCAACAAGAAATTGCCGTCCAACAATCTGCAGCTGCGGTGATGTCTTTGTTTTTTGGGAAATATAAAGAGGAAACTATTCCTATTTATTTGCTCGTTGATGAGTACGACCAATTTACAAACGAAATTTTAATAAGAAACCTCACAGAATTTAAAAACTCTGTTTCAAAAGATGGTTATGTTCGTAAGTTTTATGAAACTATCAAAATAGCTACAGAAGATGGTAGCGTTGGGCGGTTTTTCATTACGGGAGTGTCGCCAATCACGCTGGATAGTCTTACAAGTGGCTTTAATATTGTTACGCATCTTACGCATAGCCTAGATTTTAATGACCTCGTAGGTTTTACTGAAAATAATGTAAAAACACTTTTAGGATTAGTTTTGGAGGATAAAACACGTCTAAAAATCATTATGCAAGACCTTAAATGGTGGTACAATGGCTATAAATTCAATATAAAAGCAAAAGGAACTGTTTATAATGCTAATATGGTATTATATTTTTTGAAAGAATTTCAGAAA
>JANYGM010000187.1 GCA_025362415.1 bacterium | reverse complement strand
GGAGGGGAGCAAGATTCCCCTCCTTTTCAAGGAGGGGTTAGGGGTGGTTTTGATATTTATTTGTGCTAAACATTTGATTATCAAGTAATAAAAACTCTAGTATACACTAAAAGATCCAATAAAATATGCGTTAAATCCAGCTTCTGAAAGTACAATAATTTCAGTACAAGGTGCGTGGGTACTAGAATTCCCTGTTAAAGATATAGAAAATATCATTACTAATGGTCCAAGACAAGGTCACGAATATCCTTATCCTTGTATTAGCCTTAATACCTTCGGAGCAAATCTTGTTGTAGAGCAAGGTTTTCCTGATGATTATAAGAATTTACCTTTTCCTGAGAGAATGGAACGTATGGGTTTTGAAGTGGATGCTTATCCTACTACTCCAGATGGTAAAGTTATATTGCGTACTAAATTTTTTCCAATAGACGGGCTTGATAAAGTTTCTTTTTTACTTTCAGGTGCAGGTGGAATTAATTCACAAGATGGTACTCCTGCGGTTAAAATTTCCTTTCGTATGGCAACTATTATACGTGTAAAAAATAAAACTAATTTAAAGCCAATAGTGTTGATTTCTAGTTATGAATGTACACCAAATACTGGTACTACATATCCTACAAATGGTATTCCTATTGTTGGACATTTTTCTTGGGCTAGAAAATCTATTACTAATTCATATAGAGTTTGTGCACCTCCAGGATTAATTTGGAATGTAGATTATACTACTCACGCTATTCAATTAATAGATAATGCTACCAATACTCCACCTAGTTTGCCATTTTCAGATGTAGTGATAAATGATAATTTTATTGCAACATCTTTTAATTTGCCAGGCATAAATTTTAGTGGTAATTTTACTAAAAAAGTATGGGAAACGCTAAATATTTATGATTATAGTGTTGTTACGGGTACAGCTACAATAGATTCTCCTATTACCACTTCCAATGGTGCCACAGCACTTTTTCAGGCGGGTAAAGAGATTATTGTAAATGAAGGGGTAATATTAAATCCAGGCGTAGTCCTTCAAATAGGGCTTCCAGTAGATAATATTCCAAATCCTGCCCCAAGTAGAGATTTTGCATTCTGTACGCAAAGTGCGTATGCCACACTTGCAACTTCTAAAACAGTAGCTATAGAAGCCCCGCCAAAAACTGAGCCTGCAAACACGCCAATAATAGACAAAAATACCCTCACAGCTTTCCCCAACCCAACCACAGGCGAAACTACTATCCGTTATGAAGTTGCCAAAGAAGGTAGTAGTATTGAGGTTTTTGTGTTTAATATGTTAGGTGAGCGGGTCGTTACACTCGCAAATGTGCCTACACAAAGCGCAGGCGCACATGAGGTAGCTTTTGATGCCAGCAAACTAGCAGAAGGCATTTATATTTATACGCTTATTATCAATGGTGAGCGTATCAGTAAAAAATTGGTGGTTACAAAATAGCCCCCTAGCCCCCAAAGGGAATTAATACAAAAAAGCACAATCAAGGATTTGATTGTGCTTTTTTTGATTTGAGATATTTGCCAACTTTAAAACCTAAATTTTCAAATCAGCTACTCCAAATTTGCTACCTTTCTTCACAACCGCAGATGTAGTACCATCAATAAGTGTTATTTCATCAAATTCTGTAGGTACAATTACTTTACCAGCTGCATTGATAACACCTTTTTTGTTTTTAAGTGTAACCACAAAATAACTATCCACGCCTTCTTGTATGTCGTCATAAACACCCAAATTAACCGCAAAACCACCAGTAGGCTTAATAAGCCCTTTTTTATCTGCTTTTGTAACAATGGCTAAACCGCTTTTCTTTCCAAAACTGCCAAAAGTTTCGTATTGTGGAGCTGCTGTATATTCTCCTTTTGTTGCCATAATACCAAATTTACCGCCTGCATTAACCACAGAAGCATTTTTTAGGAATGGTGGAGGTGTTTGAGGAGATTCTACTTTGCAAGGCATAACAAGTTTTCCTGTTACATCAATAATTCCCCATTTGCCACCTTTTTGTACCCACGCAACACCCTCACTAAACTCACGCACATCATCATACGTACCAACCGCCACAATAATACCCAATTCTTTGTTTAAAACGCCTTTTTTGTCGCCTTTGGTGACAATAGTTGTACCATCTGCTTGTGGACTAACAGCATCAAAAAGTGGTTCTAAAATAACTTTTCCAAGTGTGTCTGTGATACCAAATTTATTGCCTTTCTGCACATAATAACGGTCTTTTGAGTGATAAGCATATTGAAAAGGCAATTTGAAACGCACTTTTTGAGTAAATGCAGCATCAAAAAAACCTATCAAACCTTTTTTAGAAACAGCAATGAGTGGCTCTGTGAAGGCATTAGCCTGAATCCAGTCAAATTCTGGTTCTAAAACAACTGTTCCTCCGCTTGTACTCACCACGCCAGCTTTTCCATTTATTTTTGTGATAATAAAATTTCTACTCCAATTAGCCGCTTTCATTGTTTCTGCGTTTGTGTAGATACTACCATCAAAATCTTTGTCAAACTCTCTGTAAACTACTTTTGCCTGTGAATTGAGGTAGTAAGCAGTATCCATTTTTTTCATTTTGATAATGCCTTCTTTGTACATTGGTGTATTTTTCAAAACGTCATATTCAGGTTTTAGGATAAGTTGAGCATTTTTATTCATAAACCCAACTTTTGTATCTCGCACAAAAACCATAATATTTTTGTCAGCAAAACCCAAAAGGTCTTCTCTTTTTGTGCCTTTCAAGACAATAGGACGACTACGCCCATCAATAAAGCCAAAAATATCTTTATCTTTGAAAGAACAAACCTTGTCTTTGTCGTTTCCTATCATTTCTAGTGCATCATATTTTGCCTCTAAAATCTCCTCATCTTTTGCATTTAAGATACCAAACTTATCTTTTTTCTGAAAAATATAGTTAGGAGTACCTACAATGGGTGCAATGGATTTGTGTGAAGGCTCAATTTTATAAACTGTCTTTTGTGCATTTGCAAGGTTAGCCACAAAAAGTGGCGCAACAAGTAACGCAAAAAAGAAGTTTTTTGATGTATTTTTTGTATTTTTCATCATTGATTAAGTTATTTAATGAATTATTTTTTGAGATTTAATTGAAATTGTATGTTTCAATAATTACTATACAAATTCGTTGCCAAAATTGCAGTTTTTTTAGGATATTTCAAAGAAAAAATTTTAAATTTCACAAAATCAATTCAAAAAATAGCTGTAAATAGCTAGAAATAGTAATTTACAATAAAAAAGTGTTTGCTTAAAGCAAACACTTTTTTAAAATTTTATCATTGTACCAACGTCATTGATAATTCACCATTTATTTAGCTTTTTTGATAAGCCGACAACATCCAAATCATTTTTTCGTGTACGCCAAGCACTTTTGTAAGGAAATCACAAGTGCCTGCGTCTTCATTTTCAGCAGTTATTTTGATGTCTTTGCGTAGATGTGTGATGATATGCTCGTGGTCGTGTAACAGGCTTTCTATCATTTCTGCTGTTTCTGTTACGGTTTCTTCTTTGAGATGTGATAGTTTCAAAAAATCTCTTAATGTGGCTATAGGTCTTTCTCCTAGCATACGCACACGCTCCGCAATTTCGTCTATTTGCTCATCTAAAATGGCATATTGCTCATCAAAAAACTTATGCAATTCTTGGAAATCACCTCTTGCTACGTTCCAATGATAATTACGTGTTTTGGTAAAGAGTACATATTCATCAGCAATAAGCACATTAAGCAAATTTGTATTTTCTTTTACTGTTTTTTCAGAAAGTCCAATTCTATTTTTCATTTGGAAAGTGTTTTTAAATTTTTTTTGATAAGATAGCATTTATGAATAATTGTATTTTAACTGCTCATAAACTCCTTAGGAAGTAGGGGGAGTTTTTTTGAAATTGATTAAAAAAATAATTGGCTAAACCCCCATTAAGACAAAAAGAGTTTAGCCAATTATTAAAAAGCTATTCAGAAATACAAAAAACTATGATTTGAAGCCCGACTTAGTTTGCTCAACTTTGCCATCTAATTTGGTAACCAAATTTTTTGCCTCGTTAGAAAGCAATTCTTTTGCATCACTTATAACACTTTCGTATTTGTTGTTAGCAGTTTCGTACATATTGTTGTACTTGTTTTTTAGGCCATCTGTATAGCCTTTTCCTTTGGCTAAGATGTTTTTTCTAGTGTGGCTTCCTTTTTCAGGTGCAAACAAAATACCCAAAGCTGCGCCTGTAGCAACGCCTGCCAATATGCCCAAAATTCCTTTTAATGAACTCATAATGATTTTTATTTTAGATGATTAAACTTCCAGCCCAAAGGAAGAAATATGATTTTAAGGGCAATTATTTTGAATTGTTTTGAATTGTTTTGAATTGTTAGTATTTGTATTTAATTCACAATTTCTAATTCACAATTCATAATTCAAACTATTTTATTATTTTTTCTCCTTGAATTACTCGCAATAAAACAGCAACTACTGCAATAACGAGCAAGATATGAACGACAGAACCTGCACTATAAGCAAAAAAGCCTACTGCCCAGAGCAATATCAGCACTACGGCAATGATATACAAAAGATTTCCCATTGTTTTGGTTGTTTAAAATGAATATTTTTGTTTTTCTTAGCCATTGTTATTTGTAAAAACAATGGCATTTGATAAAGCTATTTCTATTTAGTTAAGAGAAAAAGACGCATTGAGGCTCAAAACACTGTTTTTGCCATCTGGGAAAGTATAATTTGTACCAAAAAAAGAACGTTCTTTGCCCACAGTTGTCAGTCCATAATTATAACGCACTCCAAAACTTACACTACCCAAATCTACTCCAAAACCTGCTGCAAGCCCAAAATCAAGTTTATTGAAGTCGTCTGTATTAAGATTATTTTCAAAGTTAAAAAGTGTTACATTTGATTTGTTTGTAGCTTTTCCGCTAAGCAAAAAAGCAGCATACGGACCTGCGTGAATATTAAAATTTTTGGTAATATTGACTACTGCAAGCACAGGAAGCTCAACATAATTAAGGCTGAAACGGGCTGTACCTTTCACGAAAGCATTATTATAAGTTGATTCTCCACCTTTTGTTGTAAAATACAACTCTGGCTGAATAGCCAAAAAGTTAGTAACAGGAAGTTTTGCAAAAACCCCAAGATTAAAGCCTGTGAGTATGTTATTTTGGTCTACATCTTTTGTATAAAGGTTAGAGAAATTTACGCCCCCTTTAATACCAAACCTTGGTTTTACATCATCTTGTGCTTTTGCTTGCGAAAAAGTGATACAAATAAATGCCACGGCAACTGTGAATGTAAGAAATATGTTTTTCATTGTGTTTTAAATTTGTTTTGAAATGAATAAATAATGTTTTATTTTTGTTTATCTGGAAAGAGTTTCCGTTTTTTGGTATTGTTCTATTTTGAAAAATGATGCTTTTTTGATAGTATTTTTGCTATTTTTGACTTCTTTCATAGTGCCTAATTATTTAGCTGTAATGGTGTTATTACTGTGCAAAGGTGCAGTTTTTTTCTTGTTGATATGTTACAAAAAGCTATTAAAAAGTTGCATTATTCCCATATTTTGAAAATTTTGGACAAAATCACTAATACTTAAAGTAGGTTAGTTTACCTTGTTTTTCTTCGTTCTTCAAATCTGGCAATCATTCAATTATCTTTCTGAATTGTTTTGAGTTCTTGGAACTGTGCAAGTTGTATTTTGATAGACTCCAAATACTCTTTCAAACTATCATTACTAACATTTTCTTGTTTGTAAGAACTGGCAAGAGGTGTTTCCATTAAGATTTTATAAAGCTCAGGAAATTCTTTTTGGATTTTATTGGTAATATCAAAAATCTGGTCACTAATTTTCTTTTCTGTATTTTCCATTTTGATAAATGTGTTAATAATTATAAATTAGAAATTGTGAATTAGAAAAGCTACTTATTTTCAACAAGTTGTATTTAATTTATAATTCACAATTTCTAATTCATAATTAAATTTATTTCTTATTATTAACAGTAAAATCTTTCAAAGACTGTCCCAATTCGTCCATATCGTGGTTAAACTCACGTTTGAAAGATTCCCAATCACTTTTCATTTTCTCTTGGTTGCTCATACGCTCACGCATAGCTTTGTTTTTAGCTTCAACGCCTTCAATACGAGTTTTGTAGGCTTCGTCATTTGCTTTTTCAGATGCTTTCAATTCTGCTTTTAGCTGTGTAATTCTAGCATCATTGTCTTTGATTTTTTGCTCTGTAGCTTCTCTAAAAGCCTTCCATTCATCTGCGCTTGCTTCTTTTTGTTGTTCTACTGCTGTTTCTTTTTGTGCATCTTTAAGGTCTTCTTTAGCTTTTTCTACGTTTTTCTCTGCGTTCTCTTCTTTCTTTTCTGCTGATTGGCAACTTGTAAAAACGCTTGTGAAAATTGAGGTTGCCATAAGCATTATGAGTGCAATAGTTGGAGCGAAATTAAAATGTTTTTTTTTCATTTTGTTTGTTTTGTTTTGTTTGTTTTGTTTTGTTTGATATTAAGTAATTGTGAATTTTTTAATTATAAATGAATATAAAATTTTGATAATCAAATAATTACGTATTTTTTGAGTTAAATTAAAACATTATTTGGCAAATGCTTCACCAAATAATGTTTTAATACTTTCAATACTTGGGGATTATTGCCCAATAATCTTGTGCAATTCTTCTTTTGTTTTACCTAATTTTTGTTGAAGATTTCCAAGCATTTCGTCTTTTTGACCTTCTTCAAACATCAAATCATTGTCAGTAAGTTCTGCAAATGCTTGTTTGAGTTTGCCTTTTTGTTCGTTCCAATTTCCTTTTAATTCTGTAAGATTCATCTTGTGTAGGGATTAAATTAGTGAAACCGTTTTCACTAATGCAAAGGTTGCCTAAAAAAACCTAAAAGGTGTTATAAAAATTTTCTAAAAAATTACATTATTCCCACATCTAAAAACCTCCTAAACACAAAAAACTCCACCGTAAAACGGTGGAGCTTTCTAAATTAGTAACTATTATCTCTATCTAAAATCTAATCCAAAATCTTTTTTGTCTATTCAAACAATTCGTAACTATTTAGTCTGTAATTGACTGATGCAAAGGTGGCAGGATTTTAGCTGATTATTGTTATAATATTTTCCAGTAGAATTGTATTATTCCCATATTTTTTGTTTTTACACTAACAAAGGACATCAAAACCTATTTTTTATACGGAACGGCTTGGATTTCAGAAAATGTATTGAAGTCCAGCGGGACTGGCACTAATACAAAATTTATTCTCCGAAATCCTTCCAGTTTGCAGTATATCTAAATGCAAAATTTTTAACATTTTTTATACTTCTTTTTCTTCTACATCATTTTTAATTTTCATAAATAAGAATGCTCCTATTAGCATTATTGCACCTATTACCATAAATACAATGACTTTCTGAACAATAGTAAAGCTATTCATATCATACAAAAATAACTTAGCAATCACGCCCAAAAAGTAGAAAATAGACAAACGCAGATAGAATTTGAGCCTTTTTTTGGTAGAACTAAACAAAAGTGCCATTGCGTGAATGATAATCACCACAGAAAGCCACACACCAAGCCAATTAGGCGAGATAGAAGCAATAACAAGCGCATAAGCTGCCGTTATAAAGAAGTTCATTAGTATCATATCTACTGTCCAAACGCTATCTTCTTTATGTGGATATTCTACTTGTTTTGGGTGAATTATTTTCACCAGAAAACCTACACTTATCAGCATCAAAACTAACCAAATAGCCGTATCAACAGTAAAAATAATTCTCTCATTGGGCGTATCCACAACAGTACCAGCTTTTAGGATTATTCCAAACAAAAGTGCAAAATAACCTAATCTAAACACCAAAGAACGGTTACTTTTAATTGGTACAAACGTATCTTTACTAAAATAAGCCAGTCCAAAAAAGTACACACTTACCACAAAAATCCAGCCACTGTC
>JANYGM010000183.1 GCA_025362415.1 bacterium | reverse complement strand
TGTACTTAATGGCGTGATGTACACAGAAAGGCTTGTGGTAATCAAGTAAATAGCCCCTAACCCCAAAGGGGAATAAAGGCAAGTACAAATACAAAAGGAAATACAATTTACTTGTATTTCCTTTTGTGTCTTAATCTAAGCACTACTACCTTCTTTCTCTACCTCGTAAGTTATTGTTGCCTCACCAGTTGTTGGATTTGGATAAATAGACAATAATTGTGTTGCTTTGGTAGGTGTAAGAACGTCTTTTGGAGATTCTGCTTGGGTTGGTGTCGTATTTGGATTTCCAACTACTCTATTTTGCCTGCTTATATTGGTTTGATATGCACCTTGTGCATCTTTACAAAAACTATTAACTCTTGCTTGTGAGGCAGTTTCCAAACCATTCATAGTTTCTAACACTATCTCACCCCCCAAACTAGAATCTAAAACCGTTTCTCCCTGCAAAACAATTTCTGCAGATTGAAAAGTGATGTTGGGAGAGCCAAATAAAGTTAAAATAGGATTTGTAACAACGCTAGTGTTATTTAATTCTATTTTCTCATATGCCTTGTATGATAATCCACCAAACGTCATGTTTTGTATGAACGCATTATTAAAAGCCAAATTATTAGACAATAAAGCTGGATAATTTTGTAATAATGTGGCTGGTGTAGCTTGCTTTTGTGTTGTTGTAACTTCATATTTAACTACATATAGTACATTTTGTGTATTTGCGCTTGCATCTTTACGCTCCAAATTGATGATAAATTTCAAATATACTTTTCTTGGTTGAGGCGCACCATTCATAATTGAATATGGAAATACATTAGGAAAATAATTATGAAATAAATCCACTTTTGGGCTAAAATCAGGCAAAAATTTAACAGGGATATAAGGTGTACGCAAAGAACTAAGCCCTTCTACTTCTAATGCTGTGGTAGTGTAATTGCCGTTGGCTATATCTACCAAGAAGGTTTCATCATACTCAAATACATAAGCCACCTGCACCTCGGGATTTGGTTTAAAACCTGCCGCAGGATTTACCACAAACTCAACAGGCTTACTTGACCTAAAATTATAAGAACTGACACCTAAAGGATTATAATTAGGTGGAGTAGAAAAAGGTGCACCTGCTATGGGATTATTTTTCAAGTTCATTGTAAAATCTACTGCTGGTTTTTCTAAGATATTCAAAACGCCTAATACCTCGTTGTAGTAAACTGCTCTCTCTGGGTCTTGTGCAGCATTTTGTGAGCCTGGGGTAGCAAATATGTGCTGAGGCCCATTTGATTCTGATGTAATTGCACCACTCATTTTTATATCCGCATTGATAGCCATAGGCATTATTTCTACCTGTTGTGGTCCTCCACTATTGCCACCCGCAACAAGTGCCTCTACTGCACTAATAGCCGCACCAATATAAGGAGCAGCTTTTAGCCCAGCTGTCAAAAATTTACTACTACGGAATGCCTGAGTAAGTAAATCTACTTTACCTTTCTTATCATTTTTTTGATTGATAAGTTGTAGATTTAGAATAGATAACAGTTGCGCAGGAATGCTACTTCTCGTTTTTTGGTCAGTTCCTTCAATTTTCTCTAATTCTTGTTTTTTGAAGGCATCAATACTTTCATAGGTTTGCTTACCTTTCTCAAAAGCGTTTTTTAAATTATCAGTAGAAAATGACCATTTTTTGTTATCATCAGTTGTATTTCCATTATTAACAGATGTAATAGTACCATTAATAACACCATTCAGGGTAATCAAGGAAGTTATAACGAGATTTATAGATACTTGTACTTCAGATACTTGATTACAAGTGCAAGGGTCAAAGTTTGTTTGAAAATCTCCATAAAACCAGCTAAAATCATTAAAAGGGGTTATTGCACTTTGCGCAGATATAACATTAGCACTTCCGTCATAATCTAAAACAGACACATTAAGAGGCAAAAACAATGAGGTTCTAAAAGTACCCATTTCTAGTTTTATATTGGCACTATTAAAACCACCAAAACCTTGTAGGTCTGTTTGTTTAAAAGCTGTAAACATACGCATCAAACCTGTATATCTGTTATATAAAACTAAAAAAGGGTATTTTATGGGGTCACGTTTTTTGTTTCCGTTATCATCATACCCAAATTCTTGCGTAAGTAATTCCCAACCATCTTCAGGCTTCATATCTTTGATTTTATATAGTTTGCTCATTTGGATATTTTGAGAACTATAAAATGGAGAAAGCAAACTATCCATAGGAATAGTAAGATTGTAATAATTGAAAGCATAACGCTTTTTGCGCCAATCAAATCTATTGATTTTTGTTGGTGTTTGGTTGTTGTAAGCATTATCTGGATTTGTGCTTATTCCATTAGGTAAACATACTGACTGACTGTAACAGACACTAATAGAAGTGGATAGTATAACTACCAATATTAATATATTTTTCATTCTAATTGATTTTTAATTAATTTTTTTTCCTTTAAACTGAAGAGATAAAATATTTGGGTCGTTCAAATTAGGTGTGTAACTACCTGAAATAGTGATGCTATCTGATGTCAAGTTAAGAGTATACCAACCTTTCCAATTTAAAAAAGGAAGAACCGAATATTCACCTTGCATTACTTTGTAACCCATATTAGTAATTTTGGGTGGTCTGCCAGTAAGGTAGCCAGGATATACTCCTCTTTTAAAGTTATCAGCTACAAACCAAGCACTATTAGGTCTGTTCTTATCATAATTGTAAATATTCACTGTAAAAGTATCTAACGGGTTACCTACTAATGGTGTACCTTCTTTGCTATATCCTTGATACTTTCCAAGTATCAACGCATCATTATATTTTACTGCTTGAAAAGTTTTCTCAATAATATCTATTCCGTCATCATTGGGTATGCAATCTGGGCGTGGTTTTCTTTTGGCTACCAAACGTATGGTTAGCGGTATAGTTGGCTCAGGAAAGAATAAACGTACTTTTTTGGTTGTCCTTATGGTTGGGTCATCTCCTATAGTCCAAGTATAGCTTTCATAGTCTTCATCAGCCTGAAAAACAACATAA
>JANYGM010000172.1 GCA_025362415.1 bacterium | reverse complement strand
CTTCCTGAAGAACAAAAACTTAGTGCAGAAAACGTAACACTTACCTACGAAAAGAAAATCTCTAAACCTGCAAAAGGGAGCTTTAGATATGTAGCAGAGGCAAGAAAAAATACTAAAGATACAAGATTTCCACAATTTAGGTCTTATACTGAAAATGCTGAAATAGAAAATGTTGGTGATGAAACGCATAAATTGCATTATCAAGGCGGTTTTTCTGTGCGTG
This sequence comes from bacterium, assembly GCA_025362415.1. Classification (GTDB taxonomy): domain Bacteria; phylum Bacteroidota; class Bacteroidia; order Cytophagales; family Thermonemataceae; genus JANYGM01. The sequence goes on along the minus strand of JANYGM010000172.1, from coordinate 6,960 downwards.
GCTGGAAACTTTATGGCACTTCTACCAAGAATATGGCAACCATTGACTTAATACAAGAAGGAGTAAAGAAATTTCAAACACGTTCAAATGAATTTTATTTGGGTGATGATGAGATAACTGCTCATGATGCCTCTTTTTCTTTTTATATTTCTGGACAAGATTCTCTTTCTCATTCTGATGTAACACTTAATTACAGACTTAGTAAAGTGGCTGGTGATAGTATGCCAGAACACGTTTTTAAACTTTTCAAAGAAAAAACTCACCACGAAATCCCATTCATAGACAACTACCACAAAATGTATATAATGGCTGATATGGCTATTTATAATTCTGCTAAAAGTAGTATGGATTTTTATATGCTTGGTGGTGGTGGCAAAAGCCCTGCTCTTTTTGAGTCGTATAGCTATTACAGTGATGTACGTTATGAAGATATGCAGGGACTTAACAATTATCACCCTTTGCAACTCTTAGAAAGCGTTTCTAAAAAATACGGTACTCGCAATGCACAAGGAGATATGGTTTTTGTGCTTGATGCCGCTGCTGATGTCTATAAAAAAGATATGAAAATATTGGAAGCACAAGTGCGTGCGCTCTCACAGGAGGGCTATTTGCGTTATGATGAAAGCAGAAATGAAGTTACAATTTTGAATAGAACCAGCCATAATGATGCGTCTTATTTCTATAAAATTGCTATGGAAAGAAAGAAAGATTACCCTAAAAAGAAACTCCCAAAAGGCTTACAAGAGTACGCAGACCACGACTTTGATGATATGGTAATAGAATCTCTTGCACCACGTGAGGCAAGCAAAGATAGCAGTAAGGCGGATACCGTAAAATTTAAGTTTGCCAGAGAAACAATGTACTTTGGTAAACTAGAAAACAAAACTGTTGTTATCACTAAAAGAGCTTTTAGAGCAATTCCTGATAGTATTTTGAGAGATACAACACTTACTTTTGGAGATACACTTATCATTAAAAACTTCAATTTACCTAAGAAAATTATTATTCAAGAAGAATTTGAAAGATTAAAGTATAATCCAAAACAATATACAATGACAGAAGTGGAGGGTTATTTTATCAATACAAAAAAATCAAAAGGAAAAGTAATGCCCAATGCCTCTGTTGATGCCAATGGCGGTGGTATGGTTATTAGAGGAATAGAAACTTTTACTATCAGTAAAAAGCTGAATGTCAATATTTTACCTCGTGAAAAAGAAATCCGTATCTTTGAAAATAGGTCTATTTTAATGGAACACGGCGAGGTTACAGTAGGAAATTTCCGTTTTATTGGAAGAAATTTTGTGTTACCTTATGATGAGTTTAAGCTCACAATGGGCGAAATTGATACCGTTTTATTTTCTGTTCCTGACAAAGATAATCCCAAAAAACGCATAGATTTGGGCGCAGAAATTCGTATGAATGATGGCTCTCTGCAAATTAATAATCCTAACAACAAATCTGGTTTAAAAACTGGGCTAATTGCTGGTGCGGAGAAAAAAGGAGATACTTATGAAATGTATCCAAAACTTTCTGTAGAAACAGGAGGAAAAATTTACTTTGACCAGTATTACCGCCAAAAAAGTGCTTATCATAAGCCTCAAGCCTATTTTGAAATTCCAAAACTGGAACTAGATAGTCTTACAAGCTCTTTGCCAAAGTTCTCTGGTACATTTTATTCTAATATGTTGCCTCCAATCAAGGAAGACCTTGTACCTATTTTTGATGCTAATTATAATGGTATTGAAGAGAAATATTCTCTCGGGTTTATTCATAGACCAAAAAAACCAATCAAATTATATGCAACAGATGGTACAATTACGGCTGATTCTATTGTGATGTATAAAACTTCTTTGACTGCATCAGGAAGAAATACAGAAATAAATCATCTTACATATAACCTGAAAGCAAATAAAATAGTCCTTACACCTGATTCTGCCTTTGCTTACAATGCAGAACTCAACGTAAAACAAGGAAGAGTAAAAAATACAGATTATCCAAAAGTTTCTGGTAAAAATTTGAAATTGCATTGGAGTACAGGTTATAGGAAAGATACTTTATTTATACCACAAGATAGTTTGGTGGTTTCCAATAAATTAGGCGAACCTATGACTGTCTTTAATGCTGATAATCCTGCTGCTGCCAATGGCAAAATATCCATTACGCCACGTGCTTTGTGGCTTACAGGTATGCTTGTGCGCAAAGATTTTTTTATGTTTGCACCAGAAGGTATGACTATTACCAATGATAGAATTTTTACGCCTAATACGGCTGATAATACTGTAGATTTTAAGATAAATTCTATGAATGCAGACCCTTTTGATACAACTTCTGCCAATCTTTACATAGAACATCCGCCAATTATTCAAGGAAATGCCGTTGCTGTTGATTTTGACCTTAAAAAAGGAATTGCTAAAATCACACCAAACGACACTATTGCCAAATCTGACCCAAAATATGCCTTCATTACGTTTCCTTATGCAAAATTTAAAACATCTATCAAACAAGCAACTTGGGACGTGCATAAGAAAATGATTACTATGAAAGGAGACTCTTCTTCTATGTTTTATTCTACTAAGTTTCAAGAAGAAACAGGAAGCAATGCCAAAGATTTGGAGTTTATTGCAATGGGAGGCACTTATGACATAAAAGATTTGGAAAATCCTATTTTGGAGCTTACAGGCGTACCTTATATTATCTCTGCGGATTCTCGTATTTCGCCAGATAAAGGTAAAATTGAGATTTTGAAAGGCTCTGAAGTACAAGAACTTAAAAATGCAAAACTTGTTATTGATACACTCAACAAATATCATAAACTAATTGATGGAACAATAAAAATCCATAATAGACTAGAATATGAAGGAGATGCCACATATCAATATACCAACGTGGATAGCTCTAAAACCAATATTAAATTTGATAAATTTGAGTTTATTAGAGAGTTGCGTGTGGATAGTAGCAAACGCAGGCGCAGACGTGATTTGCCAGATTCTGTTGCCTACACACGTGGAAATGGTGAAGTAGCTGATACTGAACGCTTTTTCGTAACCAAAAGTATTCTTTTTAAAGGAAAAGTTGAAATGCTTGCTTTTAAGAAAGATTTGAAAGTTGATGGGTATATTAAGGCGGAACTTGCCAAACATAAAGAATTTAATAGCACTTGGATTCCTTACAAGCGTGATGCAGGAGATGTTTATATTGAATTAGAAGAAAAAACACAGGGCGAAGCTGATGTGGTTACCTCTGGGCTGCATTTTAATAAAGATGAAGGCAAAATTTATCCTACATTTTTGTCCATAAAGCCTAATCAAGGTGATGATGATATTTTCTTGGCAAAAGGTGTACTTAAATATCTTCCAAAAGAAGATGAATTTAAGATTACGGATAAGAAAAAATTAGATAGTACAACTACTAATTATGAAGGAAATGTTTTTGTTTTTGATGACAAAAAAGATATTATGCAAATGGAAGGAGCAATAAATCTTACTGATGCAGAAACTCAAAAATACATTAGAACGGTTGGAAATGCAAAAGTAAATATTGCAAAACATAAATACGACATCAATACAATGATGGTTTTTGATTTTAAAAATCCCAAAATTGCATTTACGACTGCTGGGCAACTTTTTAAGATAAACAGACCGTCTGACGCTGAAAATGCTATTACTGATAGTTTGCCTATTCAACCAAAAATGGCAGAATTTATTGGAAATGAAAAAACAATTGACTACGAAAAAGATAGAAAAGGTATTTATAAGCCCCTTTTTATGGCAGATAAAAAACTAAAGAAAAGTTTGGTACTTTCTAATGTGCATTTCAAATGGTCTGATTCTACTAAGGCGTTTTATAGCGTGGGTAAGATTGGCGTGGCGAGTATGTATGATAGAGATGTAAATGCTATGCTAAATGGTTTTGTAGAAATCAAAAAAACTGCAGGCGGAGATATTGTCAGCGTTTATTTGGAAGCTGGTGAAGGAAATTGGCTTTATTTTAATACTGAAGGTGGTGTTTTGAAAGGTGCAGGCTCTCAAAATGCTATTTTGAAAGCATTTGCCAAAGGGAAACCTTCTAAAAAAGCAGGTGAACTTTCTGTAAGTGCAGCAGAAGAAGGCGCAGAAGTAGAATTTAGACGTAGTTTTAAGAAAAATTATATCTTAAATGGTGCAACTGACCCAGAAGAAGCAAAAGAAGAGGCAGAGCGCAAAGAACGTGAGAAAAAAGAAGAAGAAGAAAAATTAGAACAAGAGAAAAAAGAAAAAGAAGAAGATAAAAATCAAGAGAAAAAAGACAAGGAAAAAGAAGAAAATCCAGATGCAGAAGAAGAAATCCCTGCTAATGAAACTCCTGCGCAAAAGAAAAAACGTGAGAAAGATGCAAAAGCTAAAAAAGCTAAACTAGAAAAAGAAGAAAAAGCTAGACTTGCAAAAGAAGCAAAAGATAAGAAAAAGAACAAAGATAAACCAAAAGAAGAAATAGAAGAGGAAGAAGAGAAAAAAGAAGAGGAAGAAGAAAAACCTAAAGAGGAGAAACCAAAAGATAAACCAAAAGAAGAAAAACCTAAGGAGGAAAAACCAAAAGAAAAAGACAAGCCAAAAGAAGAAGAAAAAGAAGAAGAGGAAGAAGAGCCTGTGATTGAAACGCCTGCGCAAAAGAAAAAACGTGAGGCAGCAGAAAAAATCCAAAAAGCAAAAGAGGCAAAAGAAGAAAAAGCTAGGCTTGCAAAGGAAGCAAAAGATAAGAAAAATAAGCCTAAAGAAGAGCCTAAAGAAGAAGAAAAACCTAAGGAAGAAAAGCCAAAAGAAAAAGACAAGCCAAAAGAAGAAAAACCTAAGGATAAACCAAAAGAGGAAAAACCTAAGGAAAAGAAAAAAGATGAGCCTGTGAAAGAAGAAGAAGAAAAAGAAGAAGAAATCCTTGACCCAAAGGCAAAAGCTAAAGCAGAAAAAGAGAAGAAAGCAAAAGAAGAAAAAGCCAAAAAAGAAGCGGAAAAGAAGAAAAAAGAAGAAGAAAAGAAAAAGAAAGACAAAAAAGATAAACCAAAAGAAGAAGAAAAAGAAGATGAAGGCGGTTTTTAGTTTTTGAAATTATGTTGTGAATTAAATACAAAACTTTGGTACTCAAATTATTGTATTTAATTCACAATTTAAAATTCACAATTCACAATTCAAAACTTGTTTTTTGATTTTTATTTACTAATTTTAGCCAAATAAATACGACAATTATGACTACCCAAATAACTGATGGTGTACGTATTAGCGTGAAAACTAGCTACTTACCAGAGCATTCTAGCCCAAAACAAAGTCATTTTGTGTTTGCTTACCGCATCACAATAGAAAATTGTAGCCAATATACAGTACAACTTTTGCGCAGACATTGGATAATAAGTGACTCAAATGGTGTTATCAAAGAAGTAGAAGGAGAAGGTGTAGTAGGTTTGCAACCTGTTTTAGAGCCTGGCGACATACACGAATATTCGTCTGGTTGCAATCTAAAAACTGAAATAGGCAAAATGCAAGGAGAATACCTAATGGAACGTGTTTTTGATGGCAAAAAAATGCAAGTTTCTATTCCTGAATTTAATCTGATTGTGCCTTATAAATTGAATTAGGAATTAGAAATTGTGAATTGTGAATTGTGAATTGTGAATTGTTTATAAAATGTGATGAAAGAAAATATAATTAAGATGAAAACATTTGATTTTGCGGTCAGAATTGTAAATTTATATAAATTGCTTATTGAACGCAAAGAATATGTAATGTCCAAACAAATACTACGCTCTGGTACTTCCGTTGGTGCAAATGCAAGAGAAGCAGTAAATGCACAAAGTACAGCAGATTTTATTCATAAATTTTCTATCTGCCAAAAAGAGTGTGATGAAACGATGTTTTGGCTAGAATTATTGAAAAAAACAGAATTTATCAATGAAATAGAGTTTAATAGTATTTATAAAGATGCAGAAGAGGTTTTTAAGATTATTATTAGCATAATTGTTACAAGTAAAAAGAAACTTAAGAATGTTGAATGTTGAATTAGAAATTATGAATAAAATACAATAATTCATAATTCAAAATTCCTAATTCCTAATTTCTAATTCCTAATTTCTAATTCTTTTGGAAAAATTATATTTTTATTTACGACATATCATAAAGGCGAAAGATGAACATTCTATTCACTCGCCTTTTATTTTTGCACTTTATTGTGAAGTGATTTTATCAAAAGCGCATTATTATGCCTTTGACGAAATAGAAAAATTAAGAGAAACATTACAAAATAATCAGCAAAAAATTACTTTTGAAGACTTGGGGGCAGGTGCAAATAATTTGAATAACAAAAATAAATTTAAAACCACCTCAATTAGTAAAATAGCACATAATTCTGCTAAAAGTCCACGACTTGCACAGTTACTTTTTAGGTTAGTAAATTATTTTCAACCAAAAAATCTGTTAGATTTAGGTACTACTTTGGGCATCACAACTGCTTATTTTGCAAAAGCAAACCCAAAAATAAAAATTGCTAGTTTTGAAGGAGATGAAAATATTACTAAAATTGCAAAGCAAAATTTTCAAAACTTAAATATTCATAATGTTACAATTACTATAGGAAATTTGAATGAAACACTTTCTAATTATTTAAAAACGCATTTTTCAACAGAAAAATCAGACAATAATAATTCTTTAGATTTTGTTTTTTTTGATGCAAATCATCAATATTTGCCTACAATCAACTATTTTGAAGCCTGTTTGCCTTACGTTCACGAAAATACTGTTTTTATTTTTGATGATATTTATTGGTCAAAAGGAATGGCGAACGCTTGGAAAATCATCAAAAATCACCCAAAAATACGACAAACTATTGATTTATATTGGTTTGGAATAGTTTTTTTTAGAGAAAATCAAGCAAAAGAAGATTTTATCTTGAAAATATGATTTTTTCTAATGCTACTATTTGCTACCGTACACTGTT
>JANYGM010000135.1 GCA_025362415.1 bacterium | reverse complement strand
CAGCCGTAAATCATACAAGCGTAAGCACACAAGTAGCTGCACCAACTACGCCAAATACTTACGTTATCTCTGGAGCTATGAGTGGTACTTATAATGTTCCTGGTCAATTTCCTTCACTTACAAAAGTAGGTGGCATATTTCAAGCAATAAATAATAATACTATTTCTGGAAATATTATAGTTAATATTATGGCTAATTTAGATGAAAATGGTACTTATGGGCTAGATACGTGGGCTGATGCAGGAAGTAATTATACCCTTCTTATTCAACCAAGTGCAGGTGTGCAACGTATTATAAGCAATAGTGCAAATATAACAACTGGTATAGTACTTATTAGAATAAATACGGCAGTAGTTACAACCATTGATGGACGTTTTGCAGGTGCAGGGCAATTTTTATTATTCAGAAATACTAATACAAACGCTAATAATACTGGTGGAACTATCTCTTATACTAATACAACGGCTGCTAAACAATCTATTTTACAATATGCAGTTATTGAAAATAATTGTAATAATACTTTTAGAGGAAATGTAATAGTAGGAGCAGGCACAAATAATGTAAATATAAATAATTGTCGTATTGGAGATGCTACTGGTGGTACAATTAGTTATACAAGAGCTGGCATTTATGTAGGTGGAGGTACTACTAATTATGTAAATATTCAAAATAATGAAATTTATAATTTTTTGGATAGTGGTGTGTATCTTTTTGGTAGTGCAGATGCTTGTATTATAAGTAATAATAAGTTTTATTATAATTTTGTGGGTGCTTTTCCTTCTGCTATTACTGGAATTGATATACAAAGTGGTTTTGGTCATACTCTTGCAAATAACATAATAGGTGGAAATGATGCTACAAATAGTGGTATGTGGGATATTAGTAGTACCGCACCTTTTATAGGAATAAATTTGAATGGTTCTAATGGTGCAAGTATTAATGTATTAAGTAATACAGTAAAAAACATAAACTTTTCTGGTACTGCAGGTATTGCAATGACTTTCAGAGCAGTAAATTTGATTGGTGCTCCTCGTGCTATAATAGATAATTTGACTGTAGATAATATAAGAGTACCTACTATTACTTCTGGTAAAGTAGATATTCAAGTTGTTTTATTCAATAGTAATACTTCTACACTCTCTAATAGTAACTTTAGTAATATTTCACTAACAAATATAAATATAAATGCTTCAAGTGTATTCTATTTGGTAGCTATAAGAACAAATAGTACTTATAACATTCTTGGCAATACTTTCTCTAATATCACAATGAGATTAAGTTCAACTAATGTGCAATATATTATAGGCAATTTAAGTGGTACACCTACAGTAATTGTTAGAAATAATACTATTTTTAATATTGCGACAACAGGCACAAATGGAGATTTGCGTATTATATATTCTAATGTAAGTACAGCACGTACAACAATAGTAACAGGAAACCGTATTTATGGCATTACGAGTAGTTCAGGAGCTATTTATGGTGTTTATGCAATTTCTGGGAATATACTTACAGCTAATAATCAAATAAGTATAACTAACGGAGCTGGCGTTAATCCTATAACTATTATAGGTATTTATGAAAATACTGCTGCAATAAGTACAGGACAACATTATTATAACTCTGTGTATATTGGAGGAAGTCAAACGAGTGGTACTGGAGCAGGCGTAATAAGTGCTTGCTATAGAAGAGATTTAATAAATTCTATTGTAGATATTCGTAATAATATTTTTGTTAATGAAAGAGTAAGTACAGGAGCTAGTACAATAAAAAATTATGTAATAGCAAGTACAACTACTGCACCAGCAACAAATTGGGTATCTAATTATAATCTTTTGGTTGCAAGTGGTGGTTCTTTTAATTTTTTGGGTATTAGCAATGTTACTACGGTTACTTTTACTACTTGGAAAACGGCTCAAAGTGCTGATGCAAACTCTTGGACAGCTATTGCGGGAGCTACCACAAACCACAGTAATATAATTGTTGCTAATTTATTTACTGATGTAGCTAATGGTAATCTTAATATACAGCCTGCAAATGCAGAAAGTTGGTTTGCAAATGGTAAAGGTATTGCCATATCAACCTATACAGGAGAATTTGGAACTGCGTCAGGTGTGCGTTCAGATATTTTGGCAAATGGTGGTACTGATTTGGGTAGTGATGAATTTGTAGCAGTAACAACTCCAATTCCTGCACTTGTGGGAGGTTCTCATACAGTAGGAGGGACAGAAACATTTACTTTTGGAGGTCGTCAGGTGGCTCAAATTATTTGGGGTGCAGGTGGTACTTTGCCTGTTTTGAGTGATATGTTATATTATTCTGGTCAAAATCCACTTAATCCAACTGCTGGCTCACAATATTTTAATGCTTATTGGAGTATGGAGGGTATTGGTGGAGCTGGTTATGATTACGAGATGACACTAAATTATGATAAAGCATTATTGGGAGGAATTTCTTTGGTAGAAGATGCAAGTAATACAATATGTTTATCTAAAAAACCTGTTGCAGGTACTCTTTGGACAACTTATACAGTTGGAAGTATACACGTATCAAGTAGTAATACATTAGCAAAAGGAGCTTTAACAAGTTTTTCAGAATTTTCTGGTAGTCTTTTTGTTTCACCTTTGCCTTTGACGTTACTTTCTTTTGATGCAAAACGTCAAAATGACAGTAAAATAGCCTTAAATTGGCTTACAACAAATGAACTTAATCTTAATTATTTTGTTGTTGAGAGAAGTTATGATGCTAAGAGTTTCGTTGAAGTAGCAAGTTTAAGAGCAGAAAATCCAACAACAAGTATTAAGAACTATATTTTGTCTGTTGATGAAAAAAAGGCGGTATATTTTCGTTTAAAATTTGTTCATTATCAACAAAATGGCATTCAAAGTATTGATGATAATTATAGTAAGGTTATTTTTGTAGGAAATGGGGAAGAAAAAGAAAGTATTTTGGTTTATCCAAACCCTATGAATGCAAATAGTTTGAGTAATGTACATTTTGAGGTAAGTAAAAATCTTCAAAATGAAGTTATAAATCTTCAAATTACAGATAATCAAGGAAAAAAGGTAGCTAGTTTTGTAGGAACTTTTGCAGAGATAGAAAATATTTTTTCTCAAAATAAACTAAATTTGGCAAATGGTGTATATATTTGGCGTTTTGTTGTAGCTAATAAAACAATAAAAACAATAAAAATTAGTGTAGAATAACTTAAAATAACTATTAGACCTTAAAAGTTTTTAAAACCTTTAAGGTCTAGATTATTAAAAGAACAAATTAAAGAAAAATAAGCAAATGATGAATAATGCAGTGTTTTTGGCAGTAGTGGCAATGGTTTTTGCGGGTCTTACAAGCGTGATTGCAAAGTTTGGTTTGAAAGATATTACTGCTGATTTGGGTCTTGCAGTGCGTACAATGGTAGTTTTTGGCATTGTGATGCTAAATTATATGGTTTTTCACTCACCAAAAGAACTACAAACACTTACTAAAAACAATATATTGTTTCTAGCAATATCAGGCATTACGACATCTGTTTCTTGGATATTTTATTATAAAGCTATTAAGATAGGAAATGTTTCACAGGTAGCACTCATTGACAAAGGAAGCATAATAATTACACTTATTTTGTCGTTTACGCTACTCAATGAGCCAATGACTGCTAAGGTTTTGTTTGGTGCAGGGTTTATTTTGGTAGGTTTGATTATCCTTATGATAAAATAAGAACTTCAATTACGAATTACAAATTACGAATTATGCTAATTTTTTCTAAAAAACCATTGTTTGTGTCTTCACAAACAACAATTAAATTATATCTATAACAAATAAATTCTAAGAATATGAAAAATTTAAGTTTGGTAGTAATGTTTAGTTTGTGCGTACTTCATACATCTTGCGGACAACATAGCGGACATACCACAATGGAAACAACAAGTACCACAAAAGCTATTAAATCACCTGATTTGGGTAAGGTAAGTACTAAAACTAAAAAACAATTAGTTTCTTTGAATGGTGCTTATTTTACTTTGAAAGATGCTTTGGTAGCTACAGATGCACAAGCAACAAGTGCAAAAGCTACGGAGTTTTCAAAAGCTCTTACAAATGTTGATGTAGCAAAAATGAGTACAAAACAGCAAGATTTTTTTAAACCTTTGCTTGCTACAATGCAAGAAGATGCTCAACATATTGCTTCAAATGTAGAAATAGGACATCAAAGAGGTCATTTTAATAGACTTTCTAATGATTTGTTTGCTACTTTGAAAGCGTTTAAGGCAAATAAGGCTACTATTTATCAACAATTTTGTCCTATGGCATTTGATGATAAAGGAGCTTTTTGGTTGTCGGACAAAAAAGAAATCAGAAATCCTTATTTTGGCGACAAAATGCTCAAATGTGGCAAAGTAACAGAAACTTTTTAAATTAGGAATGGTAAATTGTGAATTATGAATTGTGAATTATGAATTAGAAATGAATACAAAGTTTGTAATTATCAAAAAATGTATTCATTCCTAATTCACAATTCCTAATTCCTAATTCCTAATTAAAAAATTATTTTGCTATTTCTATAACTTTTTGTACTTTTGGAATGTTTTTTGATAAGCTAATGTTTGAATAGAAGTTAGCTAGAAAAACTAACAGAATATTTAGTAAAATACAAACTCAAATAAAAATCTTAAAAATTAAAAAGATGAAAAAAAATATCCTATTCGTTGCGTTGGTTGCTTGTATGTCTGCTTTTAGTGTGGCTAATGCACAAAAAGATGTAATGACAAATGTTGCAAAAACAGAAGTGAAAACTGCTGTAACAGGCAAACAACCAGATATCAAATTCAGTAAAATGGAACACGACTTTGGAAATATTCCACAAGGCACACCAGTAACGACAACATTTGAAGTTACAAATACGGGAAAAGCACCACTTATTATTAGTAATGTAGGTGTAACTTGCGGTTGTACAACGCCATTTTTCACGAAAGACCCAATTATGCCAGGCAAAAAAGGTTCTATACAAGCTACTTTTAATGCGGCTGCGGCTGGAGCTTTTACCAAAGGTATCACTGTTTTTACGAACATTGCAGGTAAAGAAAGTGGCATTCCTTTAACTTTCAAAGGTACAGTAACTGCGGTAGCAGCAGTGCCTGTAATACCAAATAAATAAGTAATAGCCCCTAGCCCAAAGGGGAACAATACAAAAAACCGTTAAATAATAAAGTTTAACGGTTTTTTTGGTGATGTATTGAAAGTCCCTTTGGGGATTTAGGGGCTACAAAAAAACCGCTAAATAATAAAATTTAACGGTTTTTTGTATTTAGTAAAGTTTATTGTAGCGAGAACGAGAGTTGAACTCGTGACCTCTGGGTTATGAATCCAGTGCTCTAACCAACTGAGCTACCTCGCCATATAAGAGATATTTCTGTACTAAATTTGTATGAAACTTGATGTACATGAATCACTAAAAATATTGGTTGTTATTTTCAGTGGTGCAAATATACGTAATAAAATTAGGAAACCAAATTTTTTCTGCTAATTTTGTTAAAATATTTGTATAAAGATATAAAAAAATAGAAATTAGTAACACTACAAACATCAACTTAATTTATAAAACCTTACTAAATAATACTTTACAAGAAAATATTAAAGAAAATCAATAAAGATATTCTTAAAATTTTGTTGTTTGTTTATTGAAATATTTTGCTTATTACTATGGTTACTATGAAAAAATTTAAGTTCGTGGGTGAGTACGAGGTGCGTGCTTCCTGCAAAATGATATATCCTTACTTACATTCTCCTTCTGGGCTTGCTGATTGGTTTGCTGAAGAAGTAAAAGTTATTGGGGATTATTTTGATTTTATTTGGGATAAAGAATCTCATAAAGGGCGGATTACCTCCCAACGGCTAAATAAATCTGTACGTTTTGAGTTTTTGCCAGAAAGCAAAGAAGATGAAATTGAACCTGCTTTTATTGAATTTAGGATAGAAAACAATGAAATAACGGGTTCTACTTTTCTGAAAATAACAGATTTTTCTTCAATGGACGACAAAGAAGAACTTACAGAACTTTGGGGCGGACTTGTCCATACGCTCAAAGAAAGAATAGGAGGCTAATTTTTTGAGGTATAAGTTTTGGTAACTTTCCAAAAGTTTTTTAGCTTTTGGAAAGTCATCTTTTGTTATTTTTTAAATCCTAATTCCAAATGTAAAAGCATTTACTTTATTGGCTTTATCAGTTTGGAAAAATTGGGAAACATCATATTTGACAAAAATATGCCCTACAAAAATACGCCCTATTTTGCCACCTACTTGTCCTGTAAGCCCAAAACGGAACGGATTTATAAAAAAATCATCAGCACTTTTTATTTTTTGAATATCTCCATTGCCATCTTTAAAATGTATTTTGGTATAGCTTCCTGCACGCATACCCACATATACGCCTGCGGCAAGATTGAACGTATTGCTTGCTGATTTTTGCCATTGAAAATGTGCTAAAATAGGAATATTTATCTGAAAATCAGAAAGTTTATTTTTAGACAACGAAAAACCATTATTGCTAAATACCACACTATTTGCGCCTTTCGTAACAAAATCATCACCAGAAAAGCCCAAACCCAGCCAAGCAAGTTCCAAACCAACCTGAATACCCAAACGAGAACTATCTCCCAAAATCTTAAAACGCCAATTCCCACTTACAGCAAAATACTGTGAACGCAGGGTGTTAAGCGCATAATTCCCACTAGCATTACCCAAAAGTGCATTAAAACCAAAGTCAATGTGTGGAATAAAACGGCGTTTTGGTGGCAAATCATACTGCTCGCCATTATAAAGTTCGCCTCTATAAACCTCAAAAATACGTTCTCCCTTCTCGTTTCTTTTCCAGAGTGTGTCTTGTGCAAGTGTTTTATGTACTGAAAAAAGCAACAAAAACGCTGAAATTAAACTGATTTGTGTTAATATTTTGTTCATAATTTTGTTCATAAATATTTTTTTGATAAATTTTTTACAATAATACATCATTTTTCTTAAATTTTTCTTAAATTTTTGTCTAAAATAAAAAATATCAAAAATATTTATGCAATAGTGTTGCAAATAAAATATTTTGTTTTATATTTGCAACATTGTTGTATATACTCATTATAATTAAATAAATGCGTTTCCCATTTTTGATATTCTTATTTCTGATAATTTTTCCTTGTGTGGGTATATATGCGCAGGGAGCGTGCAAAAACAATATTTCTGGTGAAATTATTTCTAAAAATAAAGAGAAAATAATTGGTACAAACATTATTTTAATAGAAAATAATGCAAAAAATATTTTCAATATTATTTCTGATGATAATGGGAAATATAGCTTTAAAAATATCTGCAAAGGCAATTATACTCTAAAAATCACAATGATTGGCTTTTTAGAAAAAATAATCAATATCAATATTTCAGAAGATACCAATCTCATTAAAAACATTATTTTAGAAGATTTGGAAGAAAATAAAGAAACAGCAACTGTTCACGCTCACCAAAATAATGCTACTGCAACGCTTACAACGCAAACAATTTCTAATCAACAACTAGAAAGATTGCGAGGGAATTCACTGGCAGATGCCCTAAAAAGCATTGCAGGCGTGAGTACGCTCACCACAGGCGGAAATATCTCAAAACCAATGATACAAGGAATGCACAGCAACCGTATCTTGATTTTGAATAATGGAATACGCCAAGAAGGGCAAAATTGGGGCGTAGAACACGCACCAGAAATAGACCCATTTGTCGCAAACGAACTTTCTGTTATAAAAGGTGCTGCTAGTGTGCGTTATGGTGCAGATGCCATTGGGGGCGTGGTGCTTGTAAATCCTCCAAAACTCAAAATAAGCCCTTATTTTGGTGGAGAGGCTAATTTAGTGGGAAATACAAACGGACAAAGTGGCAATTTTGCGCTGATGTTAGAAGGAAGTCCTAATGATAAAATTAAGGGATTTAAGAAGTTAAAAGGTTTAGGCTGGCGTATGCAAATGAGTGCAAAACAGGCAGGAAACCTCAAAACACCCACTTATTATCTGATAAATACAGGTGTAAAAGAACTTAATTTTTCTGGTGCGTTAGGTTATACAAAAGATAAATTTAGTTTGGAAGGGTTTTATAGCCGTTTTTCGTCTGAAATAGGCATTTTTGCAGGCTCACAGTCGGCTGATAATCCGCAAAGCTTGGCAGAAATCATAAAAAGTGGCTTAGAAGGCAATCCGCCACCGCCTATTTCGGGCTATGAAAATGAATTTACTTATAATATTTCAAAACCAAACCAAAAAACTGTTCATCATTTAGCTAAAATAAATGGTTGTTATGATTTTGAAAATGTTGGTAATTTGACGTTTCAATATGGTTTTCAACAGAATAATAGACAAGAATTTGATTTTAGACGTGGCAGATTTATTGATAAACCTGTTTTGTCTTTGGAACTTACCACGCATACGGCAGAAATAGTATTAGAGCATAAAGATTTCAGTGTCAAAAATTCCAAAATAAATGGTGTTTTTAAAGGGAATATTGGTTTAAGTGGCTTTCTGCAAGATAATATCAACGAAAAAGGCATAGGAAAAACATCTCTTATTCCTAATGCTAGAAATACAAGTTTTGGTGCATTTTTTACAGAAAGGTACATCAAAACTAACTACGAATTAGAAGTAGGAATTAGGTATGATTACCGACTTATGGAAGTTTTTATTGCGACTTTTGCAAATGGTTTAGTAAAGCCTAGACGTAGTTTTAGTAATGTTTCCTTTGCTTTTGGAGGAGTTTTTAGACCTAATAACAAGATTACTTTTCGTACAAATATTGCTTCTGCGTGGCGTGCGCCTAGTTTGAACGAACTTTATAGCTATGGCGTGCATCAAAGCACCGCTACTTATGAAGTTGGAAATGATAGTTTAGAAACTGAAAAAGCCTTTAAATGGATAAATACGGCAACTTATCAAACAGAAAAACTTACTTTTGAAGGTAGTTTTTATGCTAATTTCATTAATGATTATATTTACATAAAGCCAATAAGTACAGGTTTTGAAGACCCAACAAGAGGTGTTTTTCCTGTGTTTTCTTACACGCAAACAAACGCACAGTTTTTGGGAGCAGATTTGACTTTGAAATACGAAATATTGCCTTCGTGGGCAGTAGGCGCACAAACGTCACTAATACGAGGTAAAGATTTGAGTCAAAATACAGATATTATTTTTATGCCACCAAATAAGTATGAAGCAAATATTACTTTTCAACCAAAAAAGTATAATAAAACAAACAATTCAGATAACAATGAAAGCAATAATAATATTTTAGATAATACATTTGTTACTTTGTCTGTTGCTCACATAAGCAAACAACGCCACGCACCTGCAAACATAGATTTTGGAGATACACCTGCTGCCTATCAACTTGTAAATTTGAGTTTAGGAACAAGTTTTGATTTGGGAAAATCAATAAGTAAAGGTTTGGACAATCAACCTAAAAAGCATAATTTAAGCATTAGTTTTTCTGCTACAAACCTCTTAAATACTACGTATAGAGATTATTTGAACAGATTTCGCTATTATGCCAATGAAATAGGACGAAATTATACTTTAAGAATGAAATACAGTTTTTAGCCCCCAGCTCCGAAGGGGAGCAATACAAAGATACAGTTTTTAGCCCCCAGCCCCGAAGGGGAGCAATACAAAATACAGTTTTTAGTTTAATCAATAGTTTAACATTTTAATTTAATTTAATTTTAATCAATTTTCAAATGAAAAATCCAATCCAATCAATGGCAAAAATTGCCACAATCTTGCTTTTAGCAGGGATTTCTATTGTTTCTTGTAAGAAAAATACAGAAACTCCTGCCCCTGTAACAAATGAAGACATCACAGAGGTTTTGGTAACATTCAAAAGAATTGGCGGAGGAAGTGCTGGTGTTGCTGATTCAGTAGTTTATAAAGCCTTTTTCTCAAAAGGCTACACACAAGCCGCCACTACGCCTCCAGTTTATTCTATCACTTCTACCAAAAAAACGCTTACTGCAGGCGTGGTTTATAGTGGTAAAGTGAGATTTCTAAATGGTGCAGATGATGTAACAGGTGATATAACTAACCCAAATCCGCCAGTAGCAGATGCAGCAGAAGAAGGTGCAAAAAACCACCAAGTTTATTATAGTGTGAATAGTGCGCTCACATTTTTGAGCTATGAAGACCAAGATCCAAATGGCAAGCCAATTGGAATACAATTTTCTATGAGCACTTCTTCAACTGCAACTACGACTGGTAGCCTTAATTTGAAACTTATTCATAAACCAAATAAAACTGCCAACAGTACAACGACACCACATATTTATTCTGCTGCAACTATTGGTGGTTCTACTGATGCTGATGTTACATTTGGTAATATTGTGGTGCAATAATTGTGAAATAAGGAATTGTGAATGAAGACAAAGTTTTCTAGCATCAAGAGTTTATTATAGACTTAAAAGCTACATAGAAAGCTAAAAACTTGTAACAGCCAATCATATTCTAGTTTAAAATTCGTAAAAATAGGTCTGTACCGTAGTGCAACGAAGGTCTGACCTATTTTTACGAATTTTAAACTACCTAAACAGTTACAAATATTTTACAACATTTTCAAATCCACTTTAAAAAGTAGTAGTAAAATAATAATAAAACCTAGTGCAATGCGGTAGTAACCAAACATTTTGAAACCATATTTTGTCAAAAAACCTACAAAAAACTTAATAGCAAGCATTGCTACCGCAAAAGCCAGTATATTTCCGAGTAATAGCATTTGCAACTCTTCTCCTTGAAAAAAAGGTAAATTAGCTTTATCTGTGGCTTTATAATGTTTGAGAAGTTTGTAGGCTGATGCAGCAAACATAGTGGGAACAGCCAAAAAAAACGAAAATTCCGCAGCAGTTTTACGTGTAAGTCCTTGTTGCATTCCGCCAATAATAGTGGCAGCAGAACGGGAAGTTCCAGGAAAAACCGCAGCAATACATTGGAAAAGCCCTATTACAAGTGAAGTAGCATAAGTTACTGTTTTTTCTGATGTGTTTGGAATTTCGTTTTGAATCTCGTTTGAAAGCTCATTTTTAGCAAACCATTTATCTACAAAAAGTAAAACAATTCCTCCCAAAATCAACATAATAGCCACAACCAACACATTTTCAAGCATTGCATCAATCATATCACCCAAAAGAAGCCCCACAAGAGCAGCAGGAATAAAGGCAACAAGCAGCTTAAAATAAAACTCAAAAGATTGAAAAAACCTTCGCCAATACAAAACTACCACAGACAAAATAGCTCCAAATTGGATATTAACAGTAAAAAGCTTTGTAAAAGCCTCACTACTAATACCCATAAAAGAAGAGGCAATAATCATATGTCCTGTGGAAGAGATAGGCAAAAACTCCGTCAGTCCTTCAATAATGGCAAGTATCACTGCCTCTAAAATACCCATATATTCAGTTGTGAGTTGTGAGTTGTGAGTTGTGAGTTGTGAGTTGAAATACATTATATTTTGTATTTTACTTCACAACTCACAACTCACACCTCATAATGATTTTGGTTTGTACAAAATAGCTACAAACTGTACCATAAAACCTAAAAATAAGATAATAGGACCTAATGTAAGCCCTAAAAAGCCAAAACCAAACGGCTCTTTATCCATTGACATAATCACAAAACCCAAAAGCATCATACCTATTCCTGCAAGCATAATAATATAATTGATGCGTTCAAGTGCAAATCCAACTGTATTTTCTGTATTGAGAGTGGTATTTTGTGTGTTTTCTGTGTTGATGGTTGTTGCTTTTTCAGCAGTTTTTTGAAGTTCCATTTTTATTTATAAATATTATTGTGCTAAAAGCTAACGAAAAAACAGGTAATTAAGTATAAATCAGTATAAGATAAGTATATTTACTTTGTGTTGTTGGGTGTTTCCATTGGACAACAAATATAGCTTTTAAATACAGGTTTTTGGAGAAAATAAAACGTAAAAATCATTATTTTCTCTCAAATAAAAAATCTAAAAGCACATTTGTCGTCAGGTGGAAACACCTGACGACACAGGGAATAAGCACTCAAGTATAAGTCAGTATAAGATAAGTATATTTGTATTTCTCCCCTTTGGGGCTGGGGGCTAAAGTAAACCAAAAACGCTTCTAAAAATATATTTTAATATAGTTTTAGAAGCGTTTTAAATTTTTGAAGAAAAAATATATAAATAATTATACAAATTTCAAAACGGCATCTATGCCTTTTTTATTGATGGTACGAACAGCGTTGCAAGATACACGTAGCGTTACCCACTCACCTAAACTTGGTACGAAAAATCTTTGTGTATGCAAATTTGGATAAAACTTTCTTTTAGTTTTATTATTTGATTTTGATACATTATTTCCTACTCTTGTTCTTTTTCCAGTTATTTGACAAACTTTTGACATTTTATTCTACTATTTTAAGATAAACAATTTAAACAATTTTAAACGTGAAGTAAAGATTACTCTAATTATCTTAAAACTTAATTTTAGGTTAATTTTAAAGAATTATCTCCAATCACTTCATTTTTGGAACGCAAATGTACGAACTCAAAAGCATATATCCAAACATATTTTCAAAAAATATTCTACCAATATGTTATTTTTAGCTAAATGTTTATTAGAAACTTGTCAGATACCTTTTTTAAATCCAAATGGGCAATGTTTACAACCATTTTTGCAACAATACCCACGTTTTTTGTGGTAATATTCCGTAAAAACCATATAACCTTGTTCATTGAAATAATATTCAATTTCTTTGTTTTGTTCGTTATTTTTGTCTTTTTTATCTTCTTCTGGTTTTTTGTCTTCTACTTTTTTCTTCTTAAAAAAATTCATTAAGATTTGTTTAGATAGGTAATAAGATACTATTTCAATAAATGGCAAACTTTTCGTTATGAAAATTGTTTGTAAAATTATTTTATTGCTTTAATTTTGCGTAATTTTGCAACGCAAATTAGTAAAATAAAGCGGAAATTTATGAGAAAATTGTATTTCATTTAGATAACGACATTATTAATTTGTTTTGTTTTTTCGTAATCCTTGATAAATCAAAAGGCTATAAAAACAATCATAATGTTATAAATATGTCGCTCCTCTGGAGCGGAATACAAAATACATTTATTTTTCTATAAATATACTGCCCCTCTGGGGCTAAATACAATTTATCAATGTCGTTATCTAATTTCTAATTTCTAATTCCTAATTCCTAATTCAAAAGATATGTTTGCTACAACTCTCTCTCAAAATACTTCACAGATTACATCAAAAGAGGCTATTGCCTTAGAAGACCGCTATGGAGCGCATAATTATCACCCTTTGCAGGTAGTCCTCACTCGTGGAGAAGGCATACACGTATGGGACGTAGAAGGCAAACATTATTTTGACTTCTTAGCTGCGTATAGTGCTGTAAATCAAGGGCATTGTCACCCAAAAATTGTTGCTGCTTTGGTGGAGCAAGCGCAAAAAATAACACTTACTTCTCGTGCTTTTTATAATGATAAATTGGGAGAATGTGAAAAAATGATTACAGAATTTTTTGGTTATGAAAAAGTTTTAATGATGAATTCTGGTGCAGAAGCCAATGAAACCGCCCTAAAACTTGCTAGAAAATGGGGATACCAAAAGAAAAATATACCAAAAAATGAAGCTGTTATTATTGCCGTACAAGGTAATTTTCACGGTAGAACAATGGGCATTATTTCTGCTTCTACTGATGTTTCTTCCACTAATGAATTTGGACCATTTTTGCCTGGATATGATATTATCCCTTATAATGACCTTGTTGCGTTAGAAAATTCTCTTAAAAATCCTAATGTTTGTAGCCTTTGGATTGAGCCAATACAAGGAGAAGCAGGCGTTTATTTGCCTACAAATGGCTATTTAAAAACTGCCGCAGAACTTTGCAAAAAATACAATGTACTTTTTATCATAGATGAGGTACAAACAGGTATTGCTCGTACAGGAAAATTGTTAGCGGCTGATTATGAAGATGTTAGAGCAGATATTTTGATATTAGGAAAAGCACTTTCTGGAGGAGTTTATCCTGTTTCTGCTGTTTTTGCAGACGACCATATTATGCTTTGTATCAAACCAGGTGAACACGGTTCTACTTTTGGAGGAAATCCGCTGGCTTGTGCGGTTGCGGTGGCTGCTTTGGAAGTTGTAAGAGATGAAAATCTTGCAGAAAATGCTATGAATATGGGCATTATTTTCAGAGAACGTATGCAAAATTTGATGGCAAAATATCCTAATAAAATCAGTGCAGTACGTGGAAAAGGACTTATGAATGCTATTGACATCATTGAAACCAACGGAAAAACTGCTTGGGACGTTTGCGTAAATCTCAAAGAAAATGGACTTTTGGCAAAACCAACTCACGGCGACAAAATCCGTTTTACGCCTCCCCTTGTCATAAATGCGGAACAATTAGATGAATGTTGCGCTATTATTGAAAAAGTAATTGCAGAATTTTAATGATATTGGCACAAAGGTAGTTATTCTTCATAAAAATGTAGAAATAAAAAACATCAACCACAAAAATATAATTTGTAGTTGATGTTTTTATTTTTTGTAATTGCTTGTTAGGGTTTCCCAGAATACAGTTTTTTATCCGAAATAAAAAGTAAACTTGTAGCATTTTTGCTTTCGTTGTGTTGTCTGTCCACCGCTCTGACGACATAAAAATACTTTTGAGAAAGTTCTATGTTTTTGTCTTTAAAAGTAGTCTGACGTGTGGTAGCAATGATATTCTTGTGATTTTGAAGATTTAGATTTTCTATATTATTTCCATTCTCATTCTGATAATTATCAAAACGGTAAATAACGTAATAAGTAGCTTTTTCGTTATCTGACGCAGGTTTTGGGGCGTTCCACTCCAAAAATGCGCCATCTTCCATTAGCTTAACACGCAGACTATCAGGCTGATTAGGCGGAATACTGTCTTTCCAAGCCATAGCAGGAATAAGTGACGGATATTTGTAATAATTATTGCTTAAAGTATCAACAAAACGCATAGGATTTTTTAAGAAACTACGTCCAGAATAAAAAATACTGCCTTTTACTTGCTCATATTTTCTATTGATTTGCATCTGACTACCAAATTCATTGGGATTTGTCCACGTTAAATCATCTGCGGTATCACCAAGTTTTATGGTAGATTGCCCAGAATAAATATGCCTTCCGTGTGCGTTGTCGTGCCACCAATTCACAAGTGTTTCATAATGACCATATTTGGATTTGGTACTCCAATAAAATTGTGGTGCCATATAGTCCACCCAGCCAAGTTCTAGCCATTTGCGAGTGTCTGCATACAAATAATCATACGCAGGTTGCCCTACACGAGTATTTGAGCCACGAACATCAATATCTTTGTTGCGCCAAGCACCCACAGGACTAACGCCAAACTTAATATGTGGTTTGTATTTTTGCAAACTATCGTGAACAGATTTTACAAGCATATCAATATTATTGCGCCTCCATTCTTCTTTTGAGCCAAAAACTTTACCATATTTTTGGTAAGTTTCATCATCTTTTAGGGTTTCTCCATTGATTTTGTAAGGATAAAAGTAGTCATCAAAATGCACGCCATCAACATCATAGCGTTTTATCACATCAACAATAACTGCTACAATGTGCGCTCGCACTTCTGGCACTCCAGGATTAAAAAACCTGCGCCCACCATAGTCAAAAAACCATTCTGGGTGCAATTTGGTAAGATGTTGTGGGTGAACATCACTCCAACTAAGATTAGTAACGGCACGATAGGGGTTAAACCAAGCGTGAAACTCCATATTGCGGTTGTGCGCCTCTTCTACCATCATTGCT
The DNA here is from genome assembly GCA_025362415.1 of bacterium. Lineage (GTDB taxonomy): Bacteria > Bacteroidota > Bacteroidia > Cytophagales > Thermonemataceae > JANYGM01. Next base: position 2,687 of record JANYGM010000135.1, on the reverse strand, counting down.
GTTGGGTCGTAGTAGGGGGTAGGTGGTTTTCCTTGCTTTCCTGATACTATTTCAGACCAAAATTCTAGCTCACTTGGATAAAAAGCATCACCAGAAGGGCGTATTTGACCAAAAACAGCATTAAGTTTTGCCTTTTGAAAAGTATCAAACAAGAGTAGCAATTCATTTTTTTGGTCATCAACAGACATTTTTCTGCGTGAAGGCCAGTCAATATGATGCACCGTTGTTAGCCAAACACCTCTAAAGTCATATTTAGGATTGTAGGGAACTTGTCGCTTTTTTTGCTGATTTTGGATATTCTCTTCTGCATTTTGCGCTTGACAAGAAACAAAACAAAACATCAAAAACAATATCAAAACACCAAAAAAAGCAATATATTTAAACATAAGTAATTAGTAATTAGGAATTAGTAATTAGGAATGAAATACAATTTTCTTCTTTCATTCAAAATTTTTCTTAAAACTAATAAAAAAAAAGCATCAAAAAAATTTTAGTTTTTTCTTAATGATACTTTGTGTTATTTATTTTTTATATTTGTCAAACTTTATCAACCAAATGTAACAAAATTGTTGCATTTTACGTAACAATTTCCAGCTAAAATATGTTGCAAAGATGCTTAAAGATACATAAACCACGCCTAAAATTAAACACATAAAACAAATGAGTATATTAACAGACTTAGTGCAAAAAGTTGTGGGCAAGAAAGTTGTTGCGCCACTTTTTGTAAATAGAGAAACGCTCAATTATGACGAGGTGAAAGAAATTGGCTTGCTTTTTAGTAATGTCAATGATGACAACCATAAAGCCATCAATTATTTTGTAAAACTTCTCAAAAAAGATGGTAAAAACGTAAAAGCATTAGCATATTTTGAAGATAAACATTCAAATCCTTATGATTTTAGGTTTGATTTTTTTACTGCCAAAGACATTGTAAAAGGGCAAATTAGCTCTTTGCAGGTCAATGAGTTTGTAGAAAGACGTTTTGACTACCTTTATTGTATTAGTTTGCAGCCTTTTCCTGTTTTTGATTTTATTATGGAACGTAGTCAGGCGAAATGTAGAATTGGGAAATATGATGAAAATCATATCAATTCTTATGATTTGATGGTTGAGCCTTCTAGTGAAAATGACTCTGTAGAGCTTATTTTGCAAATGATACATTATACAAAAACAATGCTTGTGAATAATTATAGCTATATAAATGCCTGATGATGTATGATATATGATGTGTGATATATGATATAAATACAGTTTACTGCAATCAAAACCCAATAAAAATATCTAAGAAATCCAAAATATTCTTTTGACTTTTCTTAAAAAATAATTACTTTTGTACGAAATTCAAAATGTATGACAAAATACATCATACATCACATCTCACATCTCACACATCATACATCAAAAAAATGATTATTTCAGAGAATAATGTAGTTTCTTTGAGCTACGACTTGCGCCTTGCTACAGGTAAAATAATTGACAAAGCAACTGCAGAAGACCCACTTGCTTACATTCACGGGGTAGGTATGCTTTTACCACATTTTGAAGCACAACTTCACGAAAAAACAGTGGGATATAAATTTGATTTTACGCTTACACCAGAAAATGGTTATGGTGAGCGTTATGATGAAAACCTTGTAGAATTCCCAAAATCAATGTTTTTGGAAGGTGGTTTCCCTGAAATAGATATTACAGTTGGCAATTTTGTTCCTATGAATGATTCTGATGGAAATCAATTACAAGGAAAAATAACAGAAGTAACAGCAGAAAGTGTAAAAGTAGATTTAAATCACCCACTTGCAGGAGAAAGTTTACATTTCGTAGGTGAAGTAATAGCGGTGCGCCCTGCATCAGAAGAAGAACTAGCACACGGACACGTTCACGGAGAAGGCGGACACCACCACCATTGATGATATATGAAGTATGATGTATGATGTATGATATATGATGTATGATATATGAAGTATGATATAAATACATTTCTCTATATCAAAATACAACACATCACACCTCATACCTCATACATCATACATCACACATCACACATCATACATCACACATCATACATCAAAAAAAAGATGAATCAAAATAACAAAAACGAAAATCAGATTACTATTGATATTCCAGAGAATATTGTAGATGGTGTTTACTCTAATGTTGCCCTCGTAACGCATACAGGAAGTGAATTTGTCTTGGATTTTATCCATTTGTTGCCGAATACGCCAAAGGCAAAAGTGCGTGCTAGAATACTTGTTGCACCAGAACACACAAAAAGGCTTATGCTTGCGCTAAAAGAAAATATAGCACACTATGAAACGCAATTTGGAGAAATCAAGTTTCCAGAAGATAAAAACCCTCCATTTGGTCGTTAAAACATCAATAAAAATACTTTAAACACGCTTTTGAGAAACTTAAAAGCGTGTTTTGTTTTGAAATAAATCCTTTCCCCTAATCAAAAAACAACTTCACTATGTTCCCAATTATGCAAAAATACCCTATTATCCTTGTTAATGTTGCTATCAACCTAGTCATAACAGGTTTTTTGATGTTTATGACTGATGATGTCAGCAGACACGGATATGAAGATGCTATCTTATTTGCATTTGCGTGTTTCTTTGTATTATCTCTACAATTACTTGTTAATTTGTGTATTGCTATCTACTTTTTTATCAAAAAAGATAATGAAAAAG
>JANYGM010000111.1 GCA_025362415.1 bacterium | reverse complement strand
CATTGCAACCAAATCCACCACTAAGTCTGTTTCCTGTAGCATCAAAAGTGGGTGGAGTTAAAAACAAATTTTTGCCTGTATTTTCTTGTGCAGTAAAGTTAGGGAAATTTTGATTATCATTTGCCACTTGCGCCCTTCCTGCATCATATTTAGCATCAAAAGACTGAATACTTCTAATAAATTGCGCTAAACATTCTTGCATTTTTGGCTCTGTAATGGTTTCATTGCCATAAACAAACTGAAATAACTCTTTGTAGTAAGCTATATTTTGTAGTTTGGTGATAAGTGTATTTATATCACCTCGCCCAGTTTGCCCACTAAAACCCATTTCAGCGTGGTCTTGTATTGGTTTTGTAGTTTGTTCTTCTAGTGTGGCAGCCCTTTCGTCCCAGAAAAACTTAGTTTCAACACCAAATCTCGCATTGACAAGCCTCATAGAGTGTCTGCCTGTCAAACCTCCGCTTACGCCTTTGCTTGCAAGTTCTGTATCTCCAAATCCTGATGCTTGTTTGTGGCAACTTCCACAAGAAATGGAGTTATCAATACTCAAATTTTTATCATAAAAAAGCACTCTGCCCAAAGTTGCTTTTGCGTTGGTGATGGCATTTCCACCAGTATTATTTTTGGTGATATAGCTTGGAATAGCCTGATTAGCATAATTAGCCAAATTATAGGGGTCTATTTTCGTACCAAAAGTGGCTTTAATAGCCTCGTAGGTAGGGAGAGCAATAGTGGAGGTATTATCCACTTTTTTGGTGCATTGTGGAAACAACAATAGTGCGCCAAAAGCTAGCAAAAGCATTTTAATTTTTTTCATAGTTACGAGGATTTATTTTTGTACTATTAACCAATAATCATACCAAAATTATAGTAGAATGATATAAGTTTTTAGACGAAAAAATATCAGATTTCCTGCAAAAATTTTGGGATTTAGTTAAGAGTAATATTTGTTACCGTACACTCTTTGTTATTATACTGTGAACGGGAAGGATTTCGGAAAAACAAATTTGTATTAGTTCCAGCGGAACGGTATATTTATAGAAACATCATTGTATTTGTATTAAAGCTCCAGCGGAGCGACATATTTATAAAACTAGCCCTTGCTAGTACAGCTCCGCTGGAGCTGAATACATTTTTTGACCAATTTTCTATAAATATGCCAGTCCGCTGGACTTTAATACTTTTTCCGAAATCCAAGCCGTTCACAGTATAGTGGTCTGTACCGTAGTGGAACGGAGGTCAGACCACTAATTTGATAACGACATAACTAATTTGTTATTTTTTTCTTAATGGTGCAGATTACTATCCAACTAATGAGGTATTTCCTAGGAAGTCTTACAACCCTATTATGTCCGTATCAAAATAACAAAGAGTAAGTTCGTTTTAAAAAGAGATTATGGTCTGACCTTCATTGCATTACGGTACAGACCATAATCTCTTTTTAAAACAGTGTACGGTAGCAAAAGAGTAATAATAGAAAAAAACAATATTTTAAATGTTTTTTTAACACGGTTGCCTTGTAAAAAATGAATTATATTTTTGTAGTTCATTTTTTTATTGTAACTTTACAAGGTTTTTCGCAAAAAACAGCTAAAACTAAGAAAAGTATTACTAAAATCATCATTAAGTTAAAATAAAGAAAATCAAGGAATTATGTCAGAAAATCTTAATCCAGAAGAAGAAAACAGAATCAAAAAAGCCTTTGCAACACGTGATTGGAGCGAAATAAAAAGTGCAGACTCTTGGGCTATCTTCAAAATAATGGCTGAATTTGTCAATGGCTTTGAAAAAATGTCCCAAATTGGTCCTTGTGTGTCCATTTTTGGCTCTGCACGCACCAAACCCGACAACAAATATTACAAAATGGCAGAAGAAATTGCTGCAAAACTTGTTAGACACGGCTACGGCGTGATTACGGGTGGTGGTCCTGGTATTATGGAAGCAGGTAATAAAGGCGCAAAATCTGAAAAAGGTAAGTCTGTTGGGCTTGGTATTGTTTTGCCTTTTGAACAAAGTGGCAACATTTATATTGACCCTGATAAATTGATTGCTTTTGATTACTTCTTTGTAAGAAAAGTAATGTTTATCAAATATGCACAAGGTTTTGTGGTGATGCCTGGTGGTATGGGAACGCTTGATGAGCTTTTTGAGGCGGTTACGCTTATCCAAACCAAAAAAATTGGACGTTTTCCTATTGTTTTGGTAGGCAAAGACTATTGGTCTGGTATGATGAGCTGGATAACAGAAACTATGCTAGGTGCAGAAGGCAACATCAATGCAGATGATTTGAAACTTATTGAACTAGTGGATACGCCCACAGAAGCCGTACAAGTCATTGATGACTTTTATGCTCGTTATTTGTTGCAACCAAATTTCTAATTCAATTACTTGTTCAATTACGAATTATCAATTACGAATTATCAATTACGAATTACGAAAAATACAACTCAAACACTTCACGAATAGTCCCTGACTTTCGTGAAGTTCTTTTTACAAATAAATCAATGAAAAATATTCAGTTTGGTGTGTTGTTGTTGCTCGTTTTGGGGCTAATAGCAAATACAATCTATGAAAAAATAGCCTCTAAACGTACTCCAAGCTATATTTTAGAAGAAAAAGCCTACCAATTCAAGGAGAAAATAGTAGTAGAAATTCCAAAAGAATTGTTTTTTGCAGGTGAAAAAGTGCCTTTGGAAGATGCAGAGGTGCTTTCTCGTGTGGATAGAGAATTTTATGTAAATGCTTTTTGGCACGCAAATACTGCCCTTGTTATCAAACGAGCTGCTTTTTGGTTGCCTCAATTTGAAAAAATATTGACTGATAACGGCATTCCTGCTGATTTTAAGTATATTCCTATCATAGAAAGCACACTTACTAATGCTATTTCTCCTGCTGGTGCAACTGGTTTTTGGCAATTTATGCCTGATGCTGCGGCAGAAACAGGCTTAGAAGTATCAGAAGACGTTGATGAACGCTATAATCCTATCAAATCCGCTTACGCTGCCGTTAAGTATTTTAAGCAAGCACATAGTAAATTTAAAAATTGGACACTTGTGGCGGCTGCTTATAATATGGGAATGGGGGGAATAGAGGGTGTTTTAGCTTATCAAAGGGTGACTTCTTACTATGATTTGTACCTTAACCCAGAAACATCTCGTTATGTGATGCGTGCCATTGCTTTTAAGGATATTTACGAAAATCCAGAAAAATATGGCTATGCTCGTGCGGGCAATGCTACACAAGTGCCTACACGTACCATAAATGTCAATAAATCTATTGCAGATTTGGCAGAATGGGCTATTAGTCAGAAAGTTACGTATAAAATAGTGAAAGAATATAATCCTTGGTTGCGCACCAAAAAACTCACTGTAAAACAAGGAAAAAATTACATTATTACACTTCCAAAAGACTACAAACCAAATGCTCCCTTGCGTGAGGCAACAAGTGATGCGCCTACACGTATGGATAGTGCAACAACTGCAAATTAGGTACGAAATACGAGGTACGAAATATGAGGTACGAAATATGAGGTACGAAATACGAGGTACGAAATACGAGGTACACGAAATACAAATCACAAAAAAACGCTCAAAATCTTTCAATTTTGGGCGTTTACGGTTATTTAGGTGTAATAAAAAACGTCTTTATTTTTATATAATAAGTATTTTGTACTATGTAGTCAAACCTCGTGCCTAATTATAGGTTATTCCAAAATAGGCTTAACATTGGCTTTTTTTTGTCTTTTCTCATTTCTAACTTTGCCACAAATGTATTGTGTGCTTGTGGCTCTGCTGCCTCATAAATAAGAGAAAGTTCATCATTTTGATGCGAAAGTTCAAAATGAAATTCACTTGTTTCGTTATACAAACGTACTTCATTAAATTTATCTTCTGGCATACTCCAGTTTCCTTTTTCTGGAAGATGCAAATGCTTGCTTGCACCATTGCTCACACGAGGAAGTGTATGTGGAGCTAAAATAATAAAGCTACCATCTCTGTTTAATGTAAGACTTGCGTCCCCTTCAAAGTCAAAATCTTGGTGTCCACTGACATTATGAATGTGCCAAGTGTGGCTGATTAAATCTTTTTTACTGCTTATTACGTTAGAATTAGGCTTTTCAGCACAACTCATAAAAAATAAACTACTAATAATAACTGTTAGAAATAAGCGAAATATTGACATATTTAGATGTAAGGTTTTCATTATTTTGGTTGAATATATAATGCTATACGAAAATCTTAAAATAAGGTTGCATTTTATTGAAAAAAAATTGAGAATTTTAACAAAATAAAAACTAATAGTATTTTGTACCTTGATAATCAATAAATTATGGCAAAATATGTTATTGTTAAACACTTAATAACTAACTTATAAAAACTACTATCTATTCCTTGTGCATCTCCATAGTTTTATAGACATAGAATTATTTTTTACTATTTTTCAACAATTACAATTTACTTGTAGTATATTTGTAGTACAAGTATAAGTTAACTATCACATCTTTACATAAAACGACAATAAATATAAAAAAAATGACAAAAATAATTATTCACGGTGGTTTTTTTAGTGAGGCATCACAAGATAATAACACCAAAATAGCTAAGCAAAAATCTTTGCAAAATATCATAAAACTAGCTCACGAGTATTTACAAACACATACTGCACTAGAAACTGTTGTTTTTGCAGTTACTTTACTAGAAGATGACGAACTTTTTAACGCAGGCATTGGGTCACAAATTCAGAAAGATGGCAAAATACGTATGAGCGCAAGTATAATGGATAGCATCACACAAAAATTTTCTGGCGTTATCAATATTCAAGAGGTGAAAAACCCAATTTTGGTGGCACAAAAACTAATGAATTATGAGGATAGAGTGCTTGGAGGCATAGAAGCCACAGATTTTGCACATCATAATGGTTTTTCATATTTTAATACAGAAACGCCACAAAGACGTTTAGATTTTGAAAATAAATTAGCGGAATTAACAAACGAACTAGCAAAACAAACAAGTAAGCCAACAAGTACAGTAGGTTGCGTGGCTTTGGATAATCAGGGGAATATTGCGGCTGCAACGTCCACAGGCGGAAAAGGTTTTGAAATTCCTGGTCGTATTTCTGATTCTGCCACAACAGCAGGGAATTTTGCCAGCAAATATGCAGGTGTATCTTGTACGGGTGTGGGCGAAGACATTGTGAGCATAGCAGTTGCGACAAAAATAGTAACAAGAATTTCTGATGGAAAAACTATTTCAGATGCTTTTAAATGCACTTTTGAAGAGTTAAAAGAAATAGATGGTTTTGCTGGTGCTATTGGAATAGACAAAAATGGTACTATTTTTCATCAAGATTCTCACCCAAAAATGGTTTTTGCCTACTTGGAAAATGATAAAATAACGGTTTTTGAGTAATTGAGAGTTCTTAACATTGCTTGTTGGTTTCCCCACGTTCCACACTTATCTTGTAGGGGTTTTGAAGAATATTTGTATTTAATGTAGGGGCGACCCTTGCGGTAGGCTGTTCAGAAGGCTGGGGGCAAGTTCCTCCGCTTTTTGACATTAAATTAGCACAAAATTAGGCACTCAAAAATCTCCGCACCGTCAGCTAAAGCAGACGGCAATGGAAATAAAAATACAGAAAAAAGATATTTCTGTTCACTTTTTTATCTTTGTCACAAGTGCTTCGC
>JANYGM010000067.1 GCA_025362415.1 bacterium | reverse complement strand
AGCCTAATTACTGGGCGGTTATTTACTCGGACATTGGTGGTTTCTGTACGCAAAAGTTTTGCATAACCAATTTCTCCATTTTTCAATAATGAAATAGCTTTTAAGTTGCTTTTTAGTCCGAAAAACAAAATCAAAAAAATGACAATAGGAAAAATTACAATGAGAGCCACATAAATAGGAAAGGTTTTTTGTCGCATACCCATTATACGTGAGTTACGAGGGTTTTTAGCAGAATATTCTATTGTTACCTCGTTAGTTTTTGGTTTATCTGTGCTAAAAGATATGTTATTATAAATTTTGTCATTGACCAAAAAAGTGTAATCAAAAGCAAAAACATACCTTCTATTGATTCTTGCACTAGTTTCCGTAATATTTGTGATGTTTCCTTTAGTATTTACGCTACTTGCAAGCGTAAAATCACTAAAATCAGCATCTCTCACAAAAACAAGCACAAATATCATTAAAAAAGCAAAAACACCATACAAAACTTGTATGATAGAGCCTCCAAACAGAATTTTGAGGCGCAAAGGCAAAGAAACTTCTCGTTTGTTACCAAAAATATTATCATTCATAAAAATAGTTGGAATAGTTAGAAAAAGATTATAAAATAGTTGTTTTTTCGTTTGTTTTGAGGTTTATTTTGATGATATGATGATTATTGGTATCTGAAATAAACATAAAATCATCAATAAAAAACAAATCATTAGGCTCATTTAAGCCTGCCACGACAGTAGAAAGCTGATTTGTCTGAAAATTGATTTTTTTGATTTTCCCATTGTAGGTGTCCGCCACGAAAATCTCCCCATTTTTCTCTGAAATACCTACATTATGTTGCAATAAGGCAGTTTTTAGGTCGCCATCTTTATCACCAAAAACAAATAATCCACGCCCAAAAACAGTTGTAACAGTACCATTTTTTAGGTCAATTTTTCTTATGGCACTGGCTTCTGTGTCAGCAATATACAAAAAATCAGAAGTTTTGTGCAGTCCGCTGGGTTGATTAAAAGCACAATTTTTGAGATTTCCGTCCAAAAGTGCCTCTGCGCCTGTGCCTGCAAAGCGTGTGAGCTGATTATTTTGCAAGTTTAGTTGCAAAATTTGGTGATTTCCTGCGCTTGCCACATACATTATGTTAGTGGTTTCATCTATCCACAAATCCCAAGGAGAATTTGGCAAAACTTCTTTTCCCCAAGAATTTTCTGCATAATAACCCATTTTCCCGTTTCCTGCAATGGTTTTTACTGTTTTTGTGGTGAGGTTGGCGACACGAATAGCATTATTTTTGGCATCAGCAATATAGAGTAAATCATCTTTTAGCGCAAGTCCGTGAGGTTCATTAAAAGTTGCATTACTAAAATTATTGTCTTCAAAACCTTGTTTTCCGCTTCCAATAATGGTTAAAATTTTACCACTTTGAGAAATATTTAAAATACGGTTATTGCCACTATCTGCTACCCAAATGTTATTTTGTGCATCTTTTATGATTTTGGAAGGAAAATTTAGGGCTGATTTTGTTTGTTTTTCTTCTAATTTAAAATCAAAAATAGTATTACTTATTTTTCCTTCAAATTCAGTTTTCAGTTTTAAAATCTGCTCACGCATATATTTAGGCGCACTTTCACCAGATTTTTGCGCCGAAATCTTGCCTTCTGGCGTGATAAGCACAAGCGTAGGCCAGCCTGTAATGGCATATTGTTCCCAAATTTTAGAATCCGCATCATTGACAACTGGGTGCGTGATACCAAATTTCAAAATAGCTTTTCTGATTGTAGTTGTATTTTTTTCTGTATCAAATTTTGCAGAGTGAACACCAATAATCACGAGTTCTTTGCTAAATTCTTCTTCTAATTTTTTCAAATCAGGCAAAATATGCTGACAATTTATGCAACCAAAAGTCCAAAAATCTAACAAAATTATTTTACCTTTAAAATCTTTCAAAGAATAGCTTTTATCTGTATTTAGCCAACCAAAAGTAGTATTTATTTCTGGTGCATTGGTGCGTGGAATAGCATTTTTGTCTATTTTGTCTTCTTTTTTATTTTGATTATCATTACAAGAAAGCATAGAAAAGGCTATTAGAAGTGTTAAAATGATATTTTTCATATTTTTTAGATTAGGGTAAAAAAAATTACGCACAAATATAGGTTATTTAGTGCGTAATTTTTCTCTTGAGAATAATATTTGATAATTTCTGATATTAATGTTTTTTGTGATATTCAAAAAAGCTATCACTACGACCTTTAATGTATTCAAGTGGGACGCTCAATTCACTTTTTTGCAGTCGTAGCCTCTAGTGAAAGTCATATTTTGTGTTTGGTAAAGTGTTGAGATTTTAGTACATTTGTAAATAACATTTATTTAGGACTTACGCAAAACCTATTAAAAACCACCCCTAACCCCTCCTAAAAAGGAGGGG
>JANYGM010000488.1 GCA_025362415.1 bacterium | reverse complement strand
ATCTTATCTTTTTATTTTTACAATAACTTAATAATCAAGGTTTTATATTTGTACATTGTACTTCTTATTTTGTACCTCTTCCTTACAGGTCTTGGCTATTACCTTTAGTTAGATAACGACATTGATAAATTGTAAATTTTTATGTAGGCGTTTGATTTATCAAAACGCTGTTTTGGGACAAAACAAATGGTAGAGAACAAACCACGCTACAAAATATTCTTTTTGATAAATAAATTCCACGCAATTTGTACTAAGTAATTGCACTACCTCAGTTGTTTTGTCCCAAAACATCACTTGATAAATCAAGTGGCTACAAAATTCAGAATACAATTTATCAATGTCATTATCTAAGTGTGTGAAATTCACACGTAATTGAAATTTAATAGTTTGACTTTGAGTTAGTTAAGAAAAAACCTTACATTAAAACGACTTTTTTTAACATTTTTTGGTTACTTTTTTAGTGATAAAAGTATAGACTACTTAGAAACCGTTAGAAAAACATTACATTTGCAACCTTATTTTTAATATTTAAAAATATTAAGTAAGAATGCTAAATTTCAATACAAATCCTTTAGAAGTATTTTTTACATAAAAGTAATCCAATTTATAAACGTATCTCTACAAAACTATTTTAAATTAAAATCAATCAAAACAACTAAACCAATGAAATTCATTACTAGCATCTTCCTCTCCTGCTTATATATAGGAGTGTATGCACAACAGAAGGCAAAAATCCCTCATAATGAGCAAAAAGAATTGAAACAAATTCTTATCCAAAAGGATATCCAAAAAGATAATCTTATAAATAATGCAACTAATTCTTCTCAAAAAGCAGAATTAAAGATGCACAACGGCATTCCAATGTATGATTATAACATCAAATCTCTCAAAAACACAGGTAAAGTGCGTTGTTATACTATGGAAAATGATGCTTTGATGCGCCAAAAACATCCTGAAATGGGTAGTTTAGATGATTTTGAAAAAGATTTACAGAAAAAAATAGCAAAACGCAAAGCTATTATTGCTGCAAATATAGCTAATAATCCTAATGCACGCATAGTAAATGGCATTTTTTATATTCCTGTGGTCGTACACGTCATACATAATGGCGAGGCAGTTGGTGTAGGTTCAAATATCTCTGATGCGCAAATACAAGACCAAATAGATGTTTTGAATGAGGATTTTCGTAGAAAAGTAGGTACAAATGGTTTTAGTTCTAATCCTGTTAGTGCTGATTGCGAAATAGAATATGTACTTGCTAAACGCACACCTACCAATGCTGCTAGCAATGGCATAGATAGGATAAATAGAAATACTTCAGGTTTTTCTGCGCCACCCTATACTACAACTTATGTAGATGCAACTATCAAACCAGCTACTTCTTGGAATCCTGATTGGTATTTTAATATGTGGACAGCCTCTTTAAGTGGTGGTATTTTGGGTTATGCACAGTTTCCACCAAACTCTGGCTTACCTGGTTTAGATGCAGAAGTAGGAGATAATTGTACTAATGGAGTAGGTACTGCAACTGCTAATACTGATGGACTTGTGATGACTTATGATGGTTTTGGAAGAGGTTTACCTATCCTTAATTATGGAGATGGAAGAACAGCTACACACGAAATAGGACACGGTTTAGGGCTTAGACACCTTTGGGGTGATGTTGGTACTTGTGGTACTGTGGGTGATTATTGCGCTGATACGCCTGAATGTACTAACTCTAATTTTTCTAATCCTCCTGGTTGTCCTACACTTACACAATGTGGAAATGTACGCCAAATAGAAAATTATATGGATTATTCTGGTGATTTGTGTATGAATATCTTTACACAAGACCAAAAAACTCGTATGCGTACTGTTTTAGAAAGTTCTCCAAGACGTGTAAATTGGCAAAATTCACCCGCATTAGTTGCACCTGTGGCTAATTACGGGGCTGCAACTAATCTTTTTACACCAGACGGAGATTATTGTTTTGGAAATAATATCACACCACAAATAGAACTAAAAAATTTAGGTACAAGCGTACTTACAACTGCTACTATTTCATATCAAATTGATGGTGGAGCGGTACAAACTTTTGCTTGGACAGGCTCACTTGCGGCACAAGCCGTTCTTAATGTTAATCTGCCTAATATTGTTGCTCCTGCGTTGGGCGCACATACTTATAGAGCTTTTGTAACAATATCTAACGGTGTTGCTAATACTGCCAATACTTTTTCTAATGATATTACTGCTAATTTTGAAGTAGTCAATGGGGCGGCTTTTCCATTCTCTGAAAATTTTGAAAGCAATACATTTCCGCCTGACAAGTGGCAAGTTACACAATCAACAGGCAAAGATTGCTACAAATGGGTGGAATATACAGGAATAACAGGTCTTTCTGGTGCAACAAGTGGTGTTGCATTTATGAATTTTTTTCGTTATAATGCAGCTAGTAACCAAAAAGATGAACTTATTTCTCCTATTATTGATATTCCAGTAACAGCTACTACAGCTATTGTAGAGTTTGATGTAGCATACAGACAAAAAACAGTAGGTACGGCTGATGGGTTGGCAGTAGAAATTTCTACAGATTGTGGTGTTACTTGGACTTCCATTTATAGCAAAACTGGTGCTACACTTTCTACAGTTGGTAGTGTTTCTGCTACACAATTTGTACCTACGGCTGCACAATGGAGAAAAGAACAAATAGATATTAGTACTTATGCCAACCAAAAAGTACGTGTAAGATTTATTTCTACCAATCAATTTGGAAATAATTTGTACATTGATAATGTAAAAGTAAAAGAAAATAAACCTGATGTTTCTTTCGTAAGTGCTACTACTACACAAGCGGAAGCACCTACAACAGTGGCAGTGGTGGGAGATTGTAGAAGATATACAGACGTAAGTATTCCTGTGTCTATTTCTCAAGCTTCTCTTGTGGCTATAGTGGTGAACGTTTCTGTTGATGCTGGAGCGAGTGCTATTAGCCCAGCTGATTATGAATTACGTACAACTTCTATTACATTTCCTGCGGCAAGTGCAGCTAATCAAAATGTAGTGGTGCGTGTTTTTGATGATGTTTCAATTGAGGCAACAGAAAGTTTGGTATTAAGGCTTGCGCTTGCAGTTAGTGGAATGGCTAATATCACCCCTAACATAACAAATACGTTGAGTATTCCTGATAATGATATTGTACCTGCTTCTGGAAGTGCTGGGGTTACGTTACTAACAGAAAATTTTGATGCCACAGCAGCATTACCCACAGGTTGGGCAACTGGAAATTTTTTGGCAACTCCTGGCGTAAATCTTTGGAGAGTAGGTACACAAATAGTGCTTGCAGGCACAAATAGTGCTTATGTAAGTAGTGCAGCAGGTAGTGCAACTTACCAAGCAAATAGTGAAAGTGATGTAGTATTACGAACACCACTTATAGATGCAACTGTTAGTCCAACTGGGGATATAGAAATTTCTTTTAAGTTTAGATGTAATGGAGAAAGGTCTGCAGGAACAAATTGGGACTATGGTAGTTTATATTATTCTACAGAAGCAGTACCTAATACATTCAATTTAATAGAAGGAACAACCACTACGACACCATATCAAGGTGTTACTACAACTACAACACGTACTTTTAATCTTCCTACAGTACTTAAAGGAACTAAATTTTATATTGGTTGGGGTTGGTATAATGATAATAGCACACGAAATAATCCTGCATTTGTAGTAGATGATGTAGTTATCAGAACATTAACCTCTGGTTTTGCAGTTGAAGATGCTCTTTCTGGCTCTACACCCAATAATCAGCGTTATTTAGGTCCAAATTCTACTGCTTATTTTTATGATAATACGACAGGAAAACTAATGGCAAAAATAGAGAATACTTCTTCTCACGACTATGGGTGTACTTCTGTGGTAGTGGATAGAGTTGGTACTAGCTCACAAATGTTTGTTAGTGCGGTTACTAGTGAGTATCTTACAAACAAAACATTTAGAGTTGTACCTACTACAAACAACACAAGTGGTACTTATAATGCTCGTTTTTATTATACAAATGCTGAAATTTTGGGTTGGGAAACTGCAACTACAAAAGTACGTGCCAATGCTTTATTAGCAAAAACGGCTGGTGCAATTAGTGCCGCAACTGGTGCAACTTCTTATGTAGTTAGTTCTGGCACTACAACTGGCACTTTTGGCACTGATTATTGGATAGAAGGTAGTTTTGCGACTGGTTTTTCTGGTTTTGGTGTAGGTATTCCTATTGTGCCTTTGCCTATTCAGTTGTTGGATATTACAGCCAAAAAACAAACTGAAAGTGTTTTGATAGAATGGAAAACTATTTTAGAAACAGATGTCGCATATTTTGAAGTAGAAAAATCTACTAATGGGAAAGATTTTGTTACTTTGGGACGCAAGGAAACTATTTTAGGAAATTCTAATCAAGAAATCCGTAGTTATCAAATGTTTGATAATTCTCCTTCTAATGGCACTAATTATTACCGTTTGAAAACTATCAATAAAGATGATACCAAAGGTAATTCTAATGAGTTTTCTAAGATTATTTCTGTGAATTTTGAGGGCAAACAAACGCTTTCTTTGAGTGTTTATCCTGTTCCTGCCAAAAATGATGTGAATAGCATTTTGAATGTTGCTTTTTTCACACCAAAAGAAGAAAATGTTTTTATTGAAATTATTTCTCTTACAGGTGTGCGTGTAGCTAAATATGAACAAAAAGCGCAAGCAGGGCAAAATAAAATCAGCCTAAAAACAAGTAATCTAGCCATAGGAACGTATATTATTGCTATCAGAAATAGCCAAGAAAATACATTTAGAAGATTTGTAATAGAATAAATTTTTTAGATTTGCCATAAATAAAATCAAAAACTCTCACAGATTTTCAGTAAATTTGTGAGAGTTTTTTTGAAAATCAACAAGATGGCACAACTACCAAATTTTAAAATTAAATCAGCAGGACAAGTTCTAAGGCATTTTTGGAGAATACAATTTTTACTTTTTCTGATGCTATTACATTTGTCAAACAGCTTCCATACAAACGTAATCCCAATAAAAATGATTTAACTACTTTATTTTCAGATAATTGCGGTACTTGTAGCACAAAACACGCATTACTCAAACAACTTATTGACGAAAATCAAGCAAATACAGATTTTTCAGAAATAAAACTAATGCTTGGAATTTTCAAAATGAATGCAAAAAACACCCCTCAAATTGCAGAAATTTTGTCAAAAAACAATCTTGATTATATTCCAGAGGCTCATAATTATTTGAAATTCAAAGATAAAAATTTTGATTTTACCAAATCAAGTTCAAAACCAACTAATTTTGAATTTGATTTATTAGAGGAGTTAGAAATTTCACCACACCAAATCACAGAATTTAAAGTTAATTATCATAAAAATTATCTCACAAATTGGCTACAAAATATTGAAAATAAATACCTTAACATAGATTTTAATGCACTTTGGATAATCAGAGAACAATGTATTCAAGTTTTTTAATTAAATAATTAGAAGCATTTTGTATTCATTTATAATTCACAATAACTAAGTAATGAGTTGCAAATAAACTCCTAAATTTTGTATTTCTCATTACTTACTTATACTGCAAACGGGAAGGATTTCGGAAAAAATTGGTATTAGTTCCAACGAAACAGCATATGGAACGAAATACATTTTTGACCTATTTTTTTGTAATTTAG
>JANYGM010000460.1 GCA_025362415.1 bacterium | reverse complement strand
TAGTGGTCTGTACCGTAGTGGAACGGAGGTCTGACCACTAATAACAAAGAGTAAGGTCGTTTTAAAAAGAATTATGGTCAGACCTTCATTGCATTACGGTACAGACCACAATTCTTTTTAAAACAGTGTACGGTAGCAAATTGTGAATTATAAATGAATAGTTTCTGTAAAAAATCCGTTGCACTTTTTTGACAAAACGTCTGGTGAGGACACCAAACGTGGATATTACCCTTGTTTGGTGTCTTCACCAAACAAAAATATACTACTTTGCAACGGATATTTTACACTACCAATAAATACAAAGTATTGGTAATCAAATTATTATGTAAATAAATTTATTGAAAATAACATCAAATAACATAATTCCTAATTCCTAATTCACAATTCCTAATTAAAAAAACTACATTCTTTGTCTAATTGCTTCATAAATAGCCACGCCAGCTGATACAGACACATTAAGAGAGTCTATTTTGCCATACATAGGTATTTTCACTTTTATATCCGCCAATTTCATCAAATCACTAGAAATACCATCTTCTTCTGACCCCAATAAAATCACCGTAGGTGCAGTAAAGTCCGCTTGATAAATAAATTTTTCAGTTTGTTCGCTACACGCAACCACCTGCAAACCCATATATTGAAGGTTCATAACAGCACTATGCAGGTTTCTCTCACGACAAACAGGCACGAAATTAAGCCCACCAGCAGAGGTTTTCATAGCATCACTATTAAGTTGGGCAGCATCTTTTACAGGTATCACAATAGCGTGAACACCAGCACATTCAGCAGTACGGGCAATAGCACCAAAATTACGTACATCAGTAATACGGTCTAAAACAAGGATTAAAGGCACTTTTCCCTGCTCAAATGTATCCGCTATCACGTTATCCAAAGAAGCAAAATTAACAGCAGAAACAAAGCAAATTGCACCCTGATGGTTTTTTGAAGTAAGTTTGTCTAAGCGTTGCACAGGCACACGAGAATATGGAATACCACGCTCACGCAACAACAACAAAAGCTCTTTCATTATTTCAGAATCTTTGTCTGCATCTGTACTAAGCAGTAATTTGTCAATATCTTTACCAGATTTGATAGTTTCAATAATAGCACGAAGACCAAAAACAAACTCGTTTTCGTCATATTTGCGCATAGGTTTTTTGATGGGGTATTGTTTTCTTATCATCTCTTTGGTTGATTGTTAATTCAGGTGCAAATGTAGGTAATTTTAATGGCAAAAGCAATGTTAGAAATAATGTATTTTAAGTTGTATTTATCAACTAATTTGATTATTTTTGTAATGGCAATGAGTATTTACAACAATCTTAGAAGTATTGAAATTGCTAAAAAATGATTGAAAATGATTTGGATAATGAAATAATTTCAAAAGTAACAGACTTGACAATAGAAAAAGTGCAGAAAATCCGTGAAGGAAAACTTTAAAAACTAAATGCAAATATACCAAATAACCAAAAGTAGTTTTGTGAAAATTCAATAAAACAATCAAATGGAAAAACACTTTGAAGAAGTGGCATTATTTGTGCAAAAAGCTAAAAATGATGCCCTAAAATTAGTCAATTTGATACGGACATAATAGGGTTGTAAGACTTCCTAGCAAATACCTCATTAGTTGGATAGTAATCTGCACCATTAAGAAAAAAATAACAAATTAGTTATGTCGTTATCAAACTTTGTAAATCTAATCAAAAATGTCTATGCTCTTCTAAAAAACAAAAAAGCTACCCAATTTGGGTAGCTTTTTTGAGTTTAAAAGATTTTTGTTGTATATCCTGCGAAAGTAGGATTAGCAAAAAACTTATTCAGTCCAACTCATAGGATATTTTTCATCTACAAATTGTAGGGCATCTTCTGTCAAGAAAAGTGGGTGAAAAGTATCTACCATTACGGCTAATTCGTGGGTTTCTTTCTTTCCAATACTTTTTTCAACTGTTCCTGGGTGAGGTCCGTGTGGAAGTCCGCCTGGGTGCAAAGTAAAAGAACCTCTACTAATACCTTTTCTGCTCATAAATTCTCCTTCTGCATAAAATAAAACCTCGTCAGAATCTATATTTGAATGATTATAAGGCGCAGGAATAGCTAGTGGGTGATAATCAAAAAGGCGTGGCACAAACGAACAAACTACAAAATTATGCGCCTGAAACATCTGATGTACTGGTGGTGGCTGATGAATACGTCCAGTAATTGGCTCAAAGTCGTGGATAGAAATGGTATAAGGATATAAAAATCCGTCCCAACCCACCAAATCCAATGGACTGTGTTCATACACGTATTCGTGCATATAACCACCTTTTTTGATTTTTACCACAAAATCTCCTTTTTCTATTTCTGTAAGCAGTTCCTGTGGTGGGTGAATATCACGCTCACAATAGGGAGAATGTTCTAATAATTGCCCCAAATCATTGCGGTAACTTTTTACAGTTTCTATTGGAGAAAATGCCTCTACAACTAACATACGAACATTATTACCATTTGGGGTATCATCAAATTCAATTTTATAGATGGTTGTACGAGGAATAATCACATAATCACCTTTCACAAAACGGAGTTTGCCAAATTGCGACAAAACATAGCCACTGCCATCGTGGATATAAAACATCTCATCTGCTTCACCATTTTTATAAAAATAGTCCATCTTTTTTTCAGAAGGATTACAAATGGCAATAGTGCAGTCATTATTCATTAAAAGCACTTTACGAGCATCTAAAAAGTCTTTTCCAGTAATTTCTGAAATAGAAGTATTGAGGTGTGTTTGTAGAAGAGGGCGGTCTTTTAGCGGGATATTTGCACAAGGGGTACTTCCAACCATTTTTTTTATGCGTGTAGGCATATATGTATGATAAAGATTGGAATAAATACCACTAAAACCGTGAGAACTAACGAGTTCCTCAAAATACAGACTTCCATCAGGTTGCCTAAATTGGGTATGTCTTTTGGGCGGAATATTACCCAATTTATAGTAAAAAGCCATTTTATTTGATTTTATGAGTTGATTTTAATGTTTTAGAGGGTAGAAAATCAAACCTCTGCGTAAATATATAGAATATTCAGAAAAATAAGGCATTTTTTTAAAATATCAGAAGCTATGCAATAGCTACGTAATATCTACGTATGGAAGAGATACGAATTAAGATGCACAAATTATGAACGTAAAATTTTGATTATTAAGCTATTATAAAAAATAATAGCCCTCGTTAGAAAGTAGGATTAACAAAAAATTCTTAGTACCTAACAAAATTTAGAAGTAAAAATCCTCGTGGTTTAGTCTAATGGTTTCTGATTTTTCTATTTTGTTTTTTGCCAGAAATTGTATATTTTTGTGAAATTTAAACAATCTTAGAAAAACTTAGCAAATCTGTAGGTAATCCTAATGTCCCTTATTTCATCTTTTATAAAATGGGCGTTTTTCTCAAAACGCATCAAACGTATTGAATTTTTCAAAAAACACCCCCAACAGGTGCAAAAGGCAACTTTATTGACTTTACTCACGCAAGCAGCACAAACAGAATGGGGACAAAAATATAACTATTCCAAGATACGTAGTTATGAGGAATTCAAAACGCAAGTGCCTGTAAGTAGTTATGAGGAGGTTTTCCCCTACATTGAGCGTATGATGAGAGGAGAACAAAATATACTTTGGGGTAGCAAAATTAACTGGTTTTCTAAATCTTCTGGCACGACAAATGCTCGTAGCAAATTTATTCCTGTATCAAAAGAAAGCCTGCAAACAGCTAATTTTAGGGGCGGAATAGATATTTATGCACTTTATCTAGAAAATACAACAAATAGTGAGATTTTTTTGGGTAAAGGGCTTTCCATTGGAGGCAGTTTTCAAGAAAGTGATACAAAAGGCATTTTTTATGGTGATGTTTCTGCCGTAATGACCCAAAATTTGCCATTTTGGGCGCAATATTTGCGTACTCCTAGCTTAGAAGTGGCACTTTTGCCAAATTGGGAAGAGAAAATAGAGAGAATGGCAGAAGAATGTATCAACCAAAACGTAACTAGTATTTTGGG
>JANYGM010000458.1 GCA_025362415.1 bacterium | reverse complement strand
TTACTTATTATTTCTAAATGAATAGCAAAAACACGACTGTTAATACTAAGTCCTTTTTTTTGCTATTCATTTAGAAAGAATAAGTAATACTTCTAGTATTTTCTCCAATATTACTGAAAATGTTATTAAAAATATTGATTTTGAAACATCTTCTGCAAGCTCTAATGGTGCTGGTGGTGATGCTATTGGGCTTTTTTGTGGGATTTTGGTGGGATTTTCTGGAAATTTGTTTTTAAATAATTTTAATGTAAATATCACCAAAAATATCATAGGAAATACAACAGGAAATAATCATATTATTACACGAACATCAGGCTTGCGTGGAATGACAAAAGCCCTTTATGCGTATTCTAATGGCATTACGTTAGTAGAAAACAACAAAATTGGAGGTATTACTTCACTCACAAATAATATAAATAATGGCTCTGTGATTGCGGTGCTGGATTTTGATGGTGATGGCACAAAAACTATTCAAAATAATATCATAGGAAGCAAAACTACTCCAAACAGTATTCAATGTGCTAATGATGATTTGAGTACCGCTGACGCATCTTTTATTGATGGAATGTACCTTAGTGGTGCATCTGATAAGGTTATTGATAATAATTTTTTTGGTAATTGGACTTCTTTTGGCACACGCAATAATAATACTCCTGTTGGTGCGACAAGCTCCGTAATGTATGCTATTGGTGGTAAAACAACTATCACCAACAATACTATCACTCATATTACCTCTTATAATGATGGTGGAGCGTGGACAATGGACAATTTCAATTTCCCTCATATTACCTACTTTGTAACGCAAGCAGCTATTATTGTGGCTAATAATAATCTAAATCCACATTTAATTGAAAATAACGAAATTTCTTACATTGAAAATAGGAAAATAGGACAACCGCTTGCTGTTATTGGCATCTTACTTTCTGGTGGAAGTTTTGGCGCAAGTAATTCTATTTGTAGCAAAAACCGCATTTTCAATGTTAATTCAGCTTCTTTTTTAGCTAGTAGAGATTTGGGGATTGCTTTAGATGAAAGTGCTTCTACTTGGGACATCAGTAATAATATGATTACTTTAGGTAATGAAGTCGTTAGTAGAGAACACTTTATGTATGGTATTTATGATAGTTCTAACGCTCAACAAAATATTTTTTATAATTCTATTTTTCTTGCAGGTACGCACCAGCCCTTAGGACAAGAAGTTAATTCTGCTTGTATTTTCACGCAACCAAAAACTCCTGCTACAAAAATCTATAATAATCTGCTTTATAATGCTCGTGAAAGCACTTTTGCCCCTATTGTGGCAAATGGTGGCAGACATTATGGCATTTATGTTTTTAATAATATTTTTAGTTTTGGAGGAACTATTGAAAGTGATTATAATACTATTTTTGCGAGAAATTCTGTTACAGGTTTTGGTGCGAATATTGGACAATTTGCAGGCATAGATTATGCTGATTTACCTACTTGGCGTATTGTAAACCCATTTTTTGATAATTATTCTTGGTCAGAAACTTTGCTTAATTGCCCAAATCCTACTGATTTATTTGTTGATATTTTGACTGGAAACTTACATATAAATGCTACCAATGTAAGTGCTTGGTATGTAAGCGGAAAAGGCTCTGGTATTGTAAGTAATCTGAATAATTTAAGTAGTTTTTCTATTGATTTTGAGGGAGAAAACCGCTCTATAACAGCATTTGCAGGCACTACGGATATTGGTGCAGATGAATTTTCTATTGATGCAAGCACAAATCCGCCCCCTTTTGCCATAGAATCAGGTACTATTGCAGCTAATCAAAGCACTTTTTATACGTGGGGAAACAAACAAATAGCCCAAATAAATTGGAAAAGTGGAACATTTCCTACATCTATGCAGGTGCAATATTTTTCAGGAGAAACCCCTCCTACTCCTGCGCCTCTAATCCAATATGCAGATAGTTATTGGCACATAACGCCTATTACAGGCGTTTTATCAGGAAATTATGATGTAAAACTTGATTTTGGAGAACACGAAACTGGGATTATTTTTGTACCAAATATTAACGCCATAATGAGTAAAACTGATGTACTAGCAGCTACAACCTCTCCTACGAGTGCGCCTTGGCTACTTTATGAGGAAGGTGTAGGCACAGAAAAATCTCAAAGAAATTATGTAAATATCCAAAAAACAATGCTTGTGGAAAATTTGAGTAGTTTTTCTGACTTTACATTGACTATCAAAATAGTTCCCTTGCCAATTGAAATTTTAAATTTTTCTGCAAAGAAACAAGAAAATAATGCCATATTGCAATGGCAAACTACACTAGAAAAGGATTTTGATTACTTTTTAATAGAGAAATCTACACAAAATAATGCCTTGAATTTCGTAAATATAGGACGTGTAAATAGTGGTAATAATGCTCAAATCATCAATAATTATACTTTTATTGATAATTTAGGAGATTTTAGCAACAATACAAACCCATCAGAAAATATTTATTACCGCCTTAAAATGATTGATAAAAATGGGATTTTTCGTTATTCTGATGTAAGATTTGTAAAAATAAATAATAATCAAAATAATGTTGTTATTTATCCAAATCCTACTGAAAATGATGAAATAAGTATTTATTTTATTGATAGCAAAAATAATAGTAACAATAATAGTAATAGTAATACTCAAAATATAAATATTTTTATTACAAATATTTTAGGACAGAAAGCCTATGAAAATAGCCTAAATAATGAAAATATCACATCAAAAAATATTAAAATTAGTACAAAAAACTGGTCAAAAGGAGTTTATATTATCAAAATAATTATAAGTAACACATTGGTTATTAAGAAAGTAGAAATAAAATAATCAGCAAGATAATCAGCAAAACGAAGAATTAGATGGCAGAAATAATCTATGCAAACGACAAATTAAAAAAACGAAAAAAACTAATAAATTTATTTTCTTACATTAGCATAGCAGCAATAATAGCAAGTTGTATTCCTGATATTATAATGGGTTTGTGGCTGAATGTAGGTTTGGTATTTGGTACGTTGCCTTTATTTTTGGTTGTACTACTTTTTAACTATAAAAATAAGGTAGATTTAGCAGGTATTTTATTTAATATAGTCCTTAGTGCGTTGCTTTTTCTTTTTGCTAATTTGCTAGGAAAAGCGGTTAATATGCAGATTTTTTTGCTATATATATTTATTGGAGTTTTTTTTACGGCAAATTTTGATAAAAAAATATTATTGTTTAGTCAAATGTTGCTCCCTATTGTTTTATATAGTATTTTGGAATTTACCAATTATGACTTAATTCCTAAGTTAGGAGGCGTAACAGCAGCGCAATTAGAAATATTTGGTATTGTTAATTTTAGTATTATTTTTATTACAATGCCCTTTCTTATCATTTTGATTATCAACACTTATGTAAAATCAGAAGAAGAAATACGTATTTATGCCCAAAACTTACAACAACAAAATAAGGATTTATTAACTTCAAATACGGCTTTAGAACAATTTGCTTATGTCGTTAGCCACGACTTACGCTCTCCTATTGCCTCTGTACGAGCTATTTTGGA
>JANYGM010000444.1 GCA_025362415.1 bacterium | reverse complement strand
CCAAAGCGTTCAATATTATCCATACAAAACAAGATAGCACTATCAAAATCCTTGTCGCAGGCTTCTTTGCTAGGTTGAATAGGGTCAGGATAATTCATTTCCTTTGCACGTTTGCTTTCACGTTCCATATATGCGCCACGTACCAGTTTTGCACCTAAAAAATAGTTTTTTTGCTTTGCCACCTCAAAAGCTGTCTTCAAATTTCCGAGCATATCAGCACGATATAACTGATAGGTATTATAAATAATGGGTTTTTCTTTATTGTACTTTTCCATCATTGCATAAGCAAGATTATCAATGGTATCTTGTATCCAAGTTTCCTCTCCATCAACCAAAGTTTTTACATTTAGTTCATAAGCACGTTTACAAATGGCTTCCATTCTTTCTTGTACTCTTTGCCATTGTTTTTCTTCCTCTGCAGAAAGTATTTGTTTAGATTGTACTTTTTCAAGAATATGAAAAGGTGCAATACCTGTTACTTTAAATACAGAAAATGGCACATTAGGGGATTTTGCTGCTTTTTCTATTGTCAAAAGGGTTTCTGCAAGTGTGGCATCAAAACCAATTTCTGTTTTTTCTCCTTCTACAGAATAATCCAAAATTGCTCCAATATTGTATTTCCCAAGATTTTTGATAGTTTTTTCACAATCTGTAATATTTTCACCACCGCAAAAATGCCCAAAAACTGTTGATTTTACTATTGATTTTACAAAAGGGAAATGTATTTTTAGGGCAAATTTCAAGAAAGATTTTCCAAAATCTACCAAAAAATTATTATTCATAGCTGCAAAAATAAAGTAAGTTTTGCGCAACTCAAAATCACTTTTGGAATAAAATGCTACTGAAGTATCTTCAAATGAGGTTTCAGTAGTTTTTGGAGGAGAAATAATAGCCATAATATTTTAGAAGAAAGTACGAAATAAGAGGTACGAAGTACGAATGTAAAACTTTGATTGTTAAGTTATTTAATTCCTATTCTTTAACAGAATTAGAACAAAAACGCCTTTTTTAGGTTTTTTGTTCTAATTATTTTTGTTCAATTTTATCAATTACAAATTACGACAAATAAAACACATAATTTGTATTTTCGTAATTGATAATTCGTAATTCGTAATTGAAACTTTATCTTGGCAATGGATTTTTATCTTTTTTATTCAAATCTTTTGGATTTGTCCGTTGTGGCATACCTGTACTATTTGTGCCACTAGCATTACTTGCTTTGGTTAGTTTTGTGTTTCTTTTGGTCGTATTTGGTGCATAAGTGTCCCAAATTTGTCTTTCTGATTTGTCAGCTTTTGGTCGTGCTACTTTTTGGCGCATATAACGGGGCATATCACCTTTTTTAGGTAACCAAAGTCCTTTTTTCAAATTACGAATATCATAAGGTTTACTATAATTTTTCTTCTGATAAGTGTGTGTAGTAGCCATGTGAGGGCGTTTTCGCACACGTATAAAGCCTTTGTAAGTGCTTGCTTGTTTGCCTTTTTGTGCATAAAGTGTAGCTCGCTTGTCTAGATAACGTACTGTGCCTTTGTAGGTACTTGCCTGCTTGCCTTTACGTGCATAAAGCGTAGCTCGTCTGTCCACATAAGTAAACATACCTTTATATTGTGCTATTTTTTTCCTTTGATTGTTAATAGCTTTTTTATGCCTATTAACTAAACTCATTGGCACGCCTTTGTAACTTCCTTCTCTTTTGGTGATTTTGTTAGGAGAAACTCTAATAACAAATCCAGATACTCCTTTGTGTTTTTTAGGTTGTTCTACCCTAATGACCAGTCCCTTAATACTTCGTTTCTTTAAATCTTTTGGTGTTACTTTAATGACTAGCCCAGAAACGCCTTTATGTTTTTTGGGTTGTGCTACTCTTGTAATAAGTCCAGAAATGCCTGCTTTTTTTGCGTGTTTGCGTGTTTGTACTGTAATAGCTTTGCCGCTTTTGTCTGTCTTTCCTTTTGTTACTTGTATTTCTCCTTTGTATTTGTCTGTTTTGGTTTTGCCATACTTTCTCAAAAGACGTTTTTTAGGCGACAAATCAGGTTTCTTTTTTGGACGTTTCTCTGCCTGTGCTTGTGCGTTTTGGTTAGAAAAACACAAACAAATCATCAGAAACACAAAAAACAGCAATATTTTTTTATAGTTTTTCAAAGAGAATGTTTAAATAAAAATTATTAAAACGTAAAGATGCAAAAATATAGTGAAAAATAAAAAACTTTTTCAAAATCAATGCTCGTGACCTGCAGCACGGTATATATCAATTTCCATTTGTGGCAAAAGATTATTGAGCTTTTTTTCTAACACTTGCGGAATAGAATTTGCATTCATTTTTTTGATATGAGGAATATTGATATTATTGCTAGTCAATAACCCACTAATATTATTTACTTTAATGGTATCTACCTCAGGAAAATGCAATAATTCTTCCACAAAAACATATTTTGCTTGTATAAAAGCATCATCTAAATGAAGGGTATTGCCATTTATATGTTTTGCAAAAATAAGTTTGACATATTCTCCTCCTTCTTTTAATCCCCAATTAAAAAAAATATTGTAGTAATGGTTTTCGTAGGCGTGTTTGACTTCTTCTACATAAAAATAGTCTAATCCTGCTTTCAAAAGGGCTTTTCTATCTATCTCTTCCTCATTCAAAAGAAGCTTTATGCCATTGTCTGTACCTTTTCTATAATACTTTTCTACGGCTGCAAGCAGGTTACTAGGTGCGTATTTGGCAAGAAGTTGGCGTATTTTCTGTGATTTATCCTTGAAATTTGCACTAAAATAATTATGAGCATTCCCCATTACCATCAAAACAAGGAGATATAATATCTCATCAGGAATACCACCAACGTCCATCATTTGCATTGCAAGTTGTTGATTATCAGCGTTCTCGCTTTTGAGCAAATCCGCTATGTTTTGTGTCATATCCTCAGACACATCAAGCAAATAAGGTTTTTCTAGAAGCTGTTGAAAATCTTTAAGATGTTTTGGCAAAACTAATGCAATTTTTTGCTTAGAAACCATTTCCAATATAGTTTCTAAGGCTATTTTGGGTTGTTCGCCAATGCAAATATGTGTGGTTTTGTCTGTTATTTTTGAGATGATTTTGTATTCCTTTTCCTTAAAAAAATTAGTAAGTGTTGTTATTTTTACACCAGCAACATCACCCAAAACGCTAATTAACGTAGTTTTTTTATCTAATTTTAGAGAAAAAGGGGTTTTAATATGGTTTTCTAACGCAATAAGTGCATTGCGTCTTATAGGTGCATTTGCTACATACAAGCAAGCTAATAAGTCTTCTTTTTTGGCGTTCTTTACTATTTCTATACGGTTTTGAATAAGAGAAAGCTCCAATTTTTGTAAGTGTATGGGTAGTGTTCTTTTTTTGAAAGATGCTAACAAATTATTTACTGTTGTGCTAGTTTTTAGCTCTGTCGTCTTACAAAATGGGTTTTTATCAATATCTATGCTCCATAAATTAGGTAATTCTAAGATTTTTTCAGAAAGAAAATTGAGTTTGTTAGCATAAAGATTTAAGTATTCTAATTTTTGAGAATTGAAAATACTATCAGGAATACTTTTCAGATTGCAGGCAATGAGTTTTAAATCACTCAAATTATTTTTATTGACAAAGATATTATCAATAAGTAATTTTTTGTTTCCATTTAACACTAATTTTGTCAGATGGGGCATATCAGACAGCAAAAAAGGCAATACTTTAATGTCATTATTAGAAAAATCAAGTTCTTGTAATTGTGTCAATTTTTGAAAAAAAGCAGGAATTTCAGTGATTTTGCTATTGATAATTGAAAGGGATTCTAATTTTTTGAGGTTTATTATTTTTTCAGAAAACACTTCAAAACGTGTTCTTTGTGCCATTTCAGCCTTCAAATAAACAAAATTACCATTAAAAGTGAGTTTTTTTAGGTTTTTTAGTGAAAAGATATTTTCCTGCATTTCTTGCGTAATACTGCCATACCCAAGTGATAACTCTTCTATGTTTTTAAGTCCTAGAAACGCATCTTTTGGCAAATTCTCCATATGATTGATATTTATATCAAGTTTTTTGAGATTTTTCATCTGAAAAATGCTGTTAGGCACTGCTAATACAGTTTTATTGGTATAAGAATAAGAATTATGGGTAGCTTGTTCGTTTACAACTTCTGGTGTTTCATAAAAAGTAAAAGAAATAGTTAGACTTTCCAAACTGTCCAATTTGTCAAAAATATCCAAAAATAATGTTCTATTATCTATTTTGCCATAATACAAATAAAAATGAGGGAATTGAAGATGTTTTAATTGCTTCATTTCTGTAAAAAAAGCAGGAAATTCTTTGGGAAAGCTACCTAAATTGATAGTATGCAACTTTGGTAGTTTGGCAAGTTCTTTTGGCAAAATATAATCATCACCATACGAAATATTAAGCACCTCTAAATTGTTGAATTTGAGGCATTTATTCAAATCTTGTGCAGGAATATTTAGTTCTGTAACATCATTAAGGTTTTTGAGCGCATCACTGAAGGTCTGTTTGTTGTAAAAAGCCATAAAAAATTAGGAATTGTGAATTAGGAATTGTGAATTAAATACAATGGGTTCTACTAAGACTTATACGGAAGTGTTTTAGATTTAGTGTAAATTTATGCCAATAAGTAGCCGTTGTTTGTGTCTTCACAAACAACCGCTAGCAACTCACCACTTTTGTTGTTTGTGAAGACACAAACAACAGCATTGAGATTTCTCTGTTTTACGTATAAGTCTTAGTAGAACCATACAATGTTTTGATGATTTATAATCTAATTTTGTTCCACGTGGAACAAAATTGAATAAATTTTGATTTTATCCTTTCTTTATAGTGATTTTGAGTTGCGGATACACTTTTTGTATTCTTTGAATAGTTGTTTTGGATATAACACTTACTATAATCTCTTTAATTGTTGATATATTTGTTGCGTAGCCCAAAGTAATGCCTTCTAGTTGGCGTACTTCAATAATTTCTATTTCTGGAAATGCTAAAAGCTCTTCTCTAAATAGTTGTTTTGTGTGCATTTTACGCTCCGAAAAATCCAACAGATTATCTTTTAAATGTGCTTTATAGATAATTTTAAGGTATTCTCCGCCTTTTTTTATTCCCCAATTTAAAAAAATATCATAATATATTGCGGCATAATAAGGTCTTTCATTTTCAGTATAACGGTATTGCAAACCTGCTTTAAGAAGCTGTTTTTGGTCTATACTTTCCTCTTCTAAAACATATTTAAGAATATCATAAGCCGTTTTTTTGTAATATTTTGCGACAACTCCCTGCAAACTTGTAGGGGCGTATTTTTGCAACAATTTACGGATTTTTCGTGATTTTCCTTCAAAATCTGTACCAAAATAATGTTGATTTTCTATTATCATTAAAGCAAGTACATACATCAAATCCTCTGGAACGCCACCAGTTTCCATCATTTGTAGTGCAAGTTGTTGATTACTAGCATCATTGCTTTTGAGCAAATCAGCTATGTTTTGTGTCATATCAACCGACACATCAGTATCAAGCAGAAAAGGAGTTTCTAAAAGTTGTTGAAAATCTTTAAGATGTTTGGGTAAAGAAAGTTTTATATTTTGCACCAAAACGGCTTTATTTACGTCTGCAAGCGAGGTTTTGGATTGCTCACTAATGCAAATATGCGTAGTTTTTTGGTCTATTTTATTGATAATTTTATAGCCTTTTGCCTTAAAAAACTTTGTAATATCTACCATATTTGTACCTGCAATCTTTCCTAAAACACTAATCAAGGTAGTTTTTGGGTCTAAATCCAAAGAAAAAGGCATTTTAATATGGTTTTCTAATGCAATAAGCGTATTTAGGCGCACAGAAGGATTAGGAGCATACAAACACATAAGTAAATCTTCTTTTGTAGCATTTTTGAGGTTTTCTGTATGATTTTGAATAAGAAAAAACTCTAATATTTGTAATTTTTCTGGTAAGTTTCTTTGTTTGAAAGACAAAAGTAAAGCGTTAATAGTGCTTGTTTTTAGCTCTGACGTGTTGGAAAGCGTATTTCTATCAATTTTTATGGTGTGAAAATTAGGTAATTTTAAAAGTTCAGCAGGTAAAAATACTAATTTATTTGTGCTGACATTCAATAATTCTAGCTTTTGGCAATTTTGGATATTTGTAGGGATATTTTTGAGATTACAACTCGTAATGTCTATTTCACGCAAGTTGTCCCCACTTTCCAAAATAGTTTCTAAAAGCAGGTTTTTATTCCCAGAAAAATTTATTTTATTCAAATTAGGCAATTCTGACAACAAAAATGGCATATTTTTAATGTCATTGTCTGATAAATTTAACTCTTGAAGTGATGTAAGTTTTTTAAGAAATTCAGGTATTTCAGAGATTTTCCCAGCAGTTATTGCTAGAGATTGTAGATTTTTTAGGTTAGTTATTTTTTCAGAAAAATGATTGTCAAAACGAATTTTCTCCTTTAATTCTGACTTTGTATTTGTGTAAGAACCATTTAGACTAAGTTTTTTGAGTATTTTTAGTGAAAATATATTTTCTTGCAGTCGTTGTGAGATACTCCCATAAGTAAGATATAATTCTTCCAAATTATCTACTCCCAAAAAAGCATCATCTGGCAAACTCTCATTATTGTGAATATGTAAATGTAATTTTTTTAGATTTTTCATTTTAAAAATAGAGCTAGGAAACTTCAAATCTGGTCTGTGTCTATTAAAAATCAGCCCAATACTAAGGTTTTCCAAATATGAAAAAGTATGAAAAATATCAGGAAAATCTAAAGGATATTGCAAAGAGTAATAAGCAGGTAAAATCAAGTTTTTGAGCTGTGGCATTTCTGCCAAAAATGCAGGAAAAGCAGATAAAAAATCATTCAACTTAATGGTATGCAGCTTTTTAAAATTCAAAACTCCTTTTGGCAATGGATTAGTATTATTGCCAAAACCTATAATATTTAGCAGTTCCAGGTTTTCAAAATGAAAGCATTTATCCAAATCTTCCAACATAACATTAAGTTCTTTTACGTCTAGAGGATTTTTATTTTGTAGTATAATGCTTTTTAATGTGTCGTGAGGCATATTTTTAGAATGTTTTTATCAATTATTTAAACAAAAATCTTTCTTAAAACATCTATTTCACGTTTTGCTGATGCTTTTTCGTACAAAATTCTGTAGGCAGCAGTCGTAATTGGTAAATCTGCATTCTGTTTTTCGTTGATAGCATAAATGCTTTTAACGGCATAATAGCCTTCTGCAATCATATTCATCTCCATTTGCGCAGATTGTACTGTATAACCACGTCCAATCATATTTCCAAAAGTGCGGTTTCTACTAAATTGTGAGTAAGCTGTAACTAATAAATCACCTAAATAAGCGGTTTGAGCAAGATTTCTAGGCATTGGACGCAACGCTTGAATAAAATTCTCTATTTCTTTCATAGCATTTGACACCAAAACCGCTTGGAAATTGTCGCCATAACCCAAACCGTGTGCAATTCCACACGTAAGAGCAACAATATTTTTGATAATTCCTGCATACTCTACCCCATAAATATCTCCAAAAGGAGTAGCTTTTATGTAGGCACAAGTAAGCAAATTAGCTACTAATTGCGCCGTTTGCGTGTTTTCAGAAGCAATAGTAAGATAAGATTGACGCTCTAAGGCAACCTCTTCAGCGTGGCAAGGACCTGCAATAATGGCTATTTTCTCGTGCAAAACGCCAAAATCTTCTGCCACATATTCCGTAATCAGCAAATTGCGTTCTGGTAGCATACCTTTTACGGCAGAAACAATGATTTTGTTTTGAAGTGCGTTTTTTGGCAAATCTTTGAGTGCATCAGTCATAAAAGCAGCAGGAACAACCAAAAAAACTACTTCTGCGGGTTCTATTGCGTGCAAAATACTCGTTGTAACGGTTACTTTGTCAGGATTTATCTCTACATCACTCAAATAACTAGGATTTTGGTTAAATTTGCGTATAAAAGCGGCATCTTTGGTATTGCGCAACCACCAATGTATGCGTAAATTTTGTTCAGATAAGATTTTGACAATAGCCGTAGCCCAACTTCCGCCCCCAATAACTGCTACAGTGGTAATCACAGCCTTTATTTGTGTATTTTCCATATTTTTTATATTTCAATTATTTTCAAATTAACAACCTTGTTTCCAAAATCTCTTTAAATTTGCGTAAAATGGCTATTATTTCCAATAAATCCTCTTTATCAGTACAAACATAAGATTTTGAAATGCAATA
>JANYGM010000410.1 GCA_025362415.1 bacterium | reverse complement strand
ATAAATTGGCACTAAAAACCACCCCCAGCCCCTCCTTAAAAAGGAGGGGAGTAAAATTCCCCTCCTTCCTAAGGAGGGGTTAGGGGTGGTTTTGATATTTATTTGTGCTAAACATTTGATTATCAAGTAATAAAAACTCTATTATACTTGTAATAGCTACAAAGAGTATTAAAAATGTTTTTTTCATTGTTTTATGTTTTAGGATTGATACAAAACTACATTAAATATTTCAAAAAATCAAGTTTTAGCCTATATTTTGAAGAGAATTTAGTCTGTTTTATTGTTTCTTTGATAGAAAATACCTACATTTACGCCTAAAATTATATTAAAAAATATTTAGACAAATTTATGTTTGAAAATCTTAGTGAAAAAATAGATAGCGCATTGCGCAACCTCAAAGGGAAAGGTAAAATCAACGAAATCAATGTCGCTGACACAGTAAAAGAAATCCGCAAGGCACTTATTGATGCTGACGTAAATTATAAAGTAGCCAAAGATTTTACAGACCGTGTGCGTGAGCAGGCACTTGGGCAAAAAGTTATCATTGCAGTTGAGCCAGGGCAACTTTTGATTAAAATTGTTTATGACGAACTCGTAACTTTAATGGGAACGGAAAAGAAAGATATTTCTTTTGCAGGAAACCCAAATATTATTCTTATTGCAGGACTTCAAGGCTCTGGAAAGACAACTTTCTCTGGAAAGCTCGCTAATTATCTCAAAAAGCAAAATAAAAATGTACTTTTGGTTGCTTGCGACATCTACCGCCCTGCCGCCATAGAACAACTAAAAGTGTTGGGTGATAGCGTTGGTGTAATGGTTTATGCAGAACCTGACAACAAAAATGCCGTTGAAATAGCGCAAAATGCCATAAAATTTGCAAAAGAAAATAACAAACAAACCATTATTATTGATACGGCTGGGCGTTTGGCAGTTGATGAAAAAATGATGAATGAGATTGCGGAAGTCAAAAAAGCCGTTAATCCAAACGAAATTTTGTTTGTTGTTGATGCTATGACAGGGCAAGATGCCGTAAATACTGCAAAGGCTTTCAACGAAAAATTAGACTTTAATGGCGTGGTACTCACTAAGTTAGATGGTGATACTCGTGGTGGGGCAGCTCTTTCTATTCGTACTGTGGTGGACAAACCTATTAAGTTTGTAGGAACAGGCGAGAAAATGGACGCTATTGATGTTTTCTACCCTGAACGTATGGCAAGCCGTATTTTGGGTATGGGTGATGTGGTTACGCTTGTGGAAAAAGCACAAAATGCTTTTGATGAAAAAGAAGCAGAACGCCTCAATAAGCAAATCCGCCAAAATCAGTTTAATTTTGAAGATTTCTTGTCGCAGTTGCAGCAAATCAAGAAAATGGGTAATATCAAAGACCTTATTGGTATGATTCCTGGAATGGGAAAAGCTATGAAAGATGTAGATATTCCTGAGGATTCTTTCAAACCAATTGAGGCAATTATCCAATCTATGAGTTTAAAAGAACGTAAAAACCCTGATTTGGTTATTTCTGGCAATACAAGTGGCAATAGGCGCAAGCGTATAGCAGACGGAAGTGGTACAAGCGTGCAACAAGTCAATAATCTTATCAAACAATTTGTAGAAATGAAGAAGGTGATTAAGAAAATGAATGTAATGCAAGGCGCAGGTAAGTTTTTTAAGAAGAAATAACTTTTTTAGTGAAATAGTGAGTAGTGAAATAGTGATTAGTGTGTAGTGGAATACATTTTACTACGTTTTTCACTACTCACTACTCACTACTCACTACTCACTATTTCACTACTCTCTATTTCACTCAACACTATTTCACTACTCACTAAGATTATGCTTGGAAATCTCGCTAACGAAATTATTTTCAAAAAAGCATTCACAGATAAATTTGTGTTGGAGTGTTTGGTGCGTGATTTGTTTAATATTGATTTTGTGCCAGATAAAGTGGAAACTGAAAAGCGTTTTGACCCAAAAATATCCCATATTGACTTTAAATATGATATTTTTGTGGAAAGCGTGGACGGTCGTGTGATTGTGGAGATACAGAAAATTGATTATGATTATAATTTTGATAGATTTTTGTTGTACCACAATATGGCTATTGCAGAACTACAACGCAATTCTAAGGAATATAAAGCCCTCAAAACAGTTTATACCATTGTTTTTTGTACCAATAAATATGTCGCAAGAGATAAAAAAGGTTATTTGGTAGAAGATGATATTTTGATCCATAATAGCAATTTATTCACGCTAGATGGCATAGAACGCCATACTTTTGACCATAAATTGATTTTTTTAAATCATAATTATATCAAAAATACTACACCACAAGATTACAGAGATTGGTTGGTTTTGGTGCAACAGTCCACACAAAACCCAGAAAAACCAAGTATCAATATGCACAATCAAGGCGTGAGAAAAGTATCAGAAATCATTGATTATGATGCACTTACTGCTGAAGAAATGTCGGAAAACAAAATAAAAAACGCCACAGAAGGTGCAACAAAAGCCTACAAAGATTTTTATACACAAGAAGGAGAAGTAAAAGCAACTTTTGAACTTGCATTAAAGGCTATTTCCTCAGGGCTTGATAATGAAACGATAGTTAAAATAACAGGTTTATCCATTGAAGAAATAGCCCTTCTGCGTACAGGAGGACAAAAAATGGTTAAAAAACTTATCAAAGTAAAACTTAAAATAAGATAATTTTTTAGTGAGTAGTGAAATAGTGAGTAGTGAGTAGTGAAATAGTGAGTAGTGAGTAGTGGAATACACTATTTACGACAAAATATACGACCACTAAAACACTACTCATTATAATACCACTCGCTAAACACTACACACTATTTCAC
>JANYGM010000483.1 GCA_025362415.1 bacterium | reverse complement strand
ATTGCAACGCATTTGATTATTGATGCTTTTCAAGATAAGTATGATGTAGCAATACTGATTTCAGGAGATAGTGATTTAGTTCCACCAATAAAAGCTATTCATACAAATTTCCCTAAAAAAGTTGTTTCTGTATTTTTTCCGCCTAAGAGGCATAATAATACTGTAGCAGAAGCTGCCAAAGGTTCTCAAATTATTGGACGTAAAAAACTGGTAGATAGTCAATTTGATGACGAAATAATCAAAAAAGATGGTTACGTTTTGCATAAACCAACACGTTGGACATAAACAGTATATCACAACTCACAACTCACAACTCACAATTCACAACTCAAATGGAAACTCCTTCTTTCAACAAATCAAAAATTGTGGCTACCGTTGGTCCTGCCTGCAATACCAAAGAACAACTTCTTGCTCTTGCCCACGCTGGCGTTGATGTTTTTAGGCTTAATTTTTCTCACGGAACACACGAAGAACACGCCAAAGTAATTGCTTTTATCAGAGAACTAAACGCTGAAAACAACCTTAATCTCTGCATTTTGCAAGATTTGCAAGGTCCTAAAATCCGTACCAATGATATGGAAAATAATGGCGTTTTGATAACCGCAGGGCAAACGCTCGTCATTACCACAGAGAAAATCTTAGGCAATGCGGAGCGCATCAGCACCACCTACAAAATGCTACCAAAAGATGTCAAAATTGGAGAATCTATCCTTATTGATGATGGCAAAATAGAACTAAAAGTTATCAGTAAAACAGACAAAGATGTTACTACGGAAGTTATTTATGGTGGACTTCTCAAATCAAAAAAAGGTATCAATTTGCCTGCAACTGACGTTTCTTCTCCTTCTCTTACTGAAAAAGATACAGAAGATTTGTATTTTGGTTTGCAACACGACTTAGAATGGATTGCGCTTTCTTTTGTGCGTAGTGCTACTGATATTCTGCTTTTACGTCATTTGGTGCAACAAAAAGGCAAATTTCCTAAACTTATTGCTAAGATAGAAAAACCTGAAGCTATCAAAAATATTGACGAAATTATTAAGGTTTCTGATGGTGTAATGGTGGCTCGTGGTGATTTGGGCGTAGAAATGGTGGCAGAAGAAGTGCCTATTTTTCAGAAAATGATTGTTAATAAAGCCAAAAAAGCTGCCAAACCTGTCATTATTGCAACACAAATGATGGAAAGTATGATAGAAAACCCTCGCCCAACTCGTGCAGAAACCAACGACATTGCCAATGCTGTTGTTGATGGTGCTGATGCTTTGATGTTGAGCGCAGAAACAGCAAGCGGGAAATATCCTATTTTGGTGGTGAAAAGTATGGCAAAAACTATCCAAATGGTGGAGGAAAAAATCTTTAAAATCTATCATCAGAACTTTGATTTGGATATTTCTTCTAAAAGTTTTACAAGTGATAGCCTTGTTGCCTCTGCTTGCAGACTTGCCAAAGAAACAGGCGCAAAAGCTATTATTGGAATGACAAACTCGGGCTATACTGCCCTACAAATTGCTAGCCACAGACCAGAATCCAATATTTTTATTTTTACAGGAAACCGTCCTTTACTTAACACAATGAACCTTATTTGGGGTGTGAGGGCTATTTTTTATGATAAATACGAAACCACAGATGAAACTTTTGATGACGTGCAGGGGATTTTGTTAGAAAATAATTATATCAAAAAAGGGGATATTTTTATCAATCTTGCAAGTATGCCAATTGGTAAAAAACAACGTACCAACACACTCAAATTGTCTATTGCAGAGTAATTTAATTGTGAATTGTAAATGAAAACTCTCCTTGTAATCCTTGTTTGTGTACACACGTTTTAGGTGAGAAAACGAATAATTGATGTATGGTAGTATGTTTTTTTGTAATAGTCTTTTATAAAAACTTGAAAATCAGTTTGTTTTTATCTATTTTTTGCACATTTTCAATTTTTTGAATATCTTTCAAATACGTTTTAAAGCTATTTGAAGGATATTTTTTATTTTTACAAAGAATATTCAGTATTTCAAAAAGTGGTTTGATTAGCTTTAAAAGCACTAAAAATTAAAAATATAGGTTTAATACATTCAAAAACGCTTTTTGGAAATAAAATCACGCTCAAAATTATTTAAACAAACAATAGGATTATTCTAAGAAATGAAAAACATTACTGAATATTGAATAAATGCAGGTTTGATTTTCAAAGTGTGTTTAAAGTTGCTTATTTAATGTTTTTTTA
>JANYGM010000406.1 GCA_025362415.1 bacterium | reverse complement strand
ATAAATTGGTACTAAAAACCACCCCCAGCCCCTCCTTAGGAAGGAGGGGAGTTTTGTCCCCCTCCTTTTCAAGGAGGGGTTAGGGGTGGTTTTGATATTTGTTTGTGCTAAACGTTTGATAATCAAGTAATAAAAACTCTACTTTAAATATCAATAGTTTCTACACCACAAAAAACATTAGTATCAGGATTTTCCATCTTGATTTTCACAAAAATAACAAAATTTTTAGGATTTTTTTTCTTATCTTTGCAACTTTAAAAAGTGTGTTAAAGTAAATTATTAAAGTTTATTTTGTGTATTTGATTTCACCTGTTTTTTTAGGTATTTCTCTCACAATTTAAAATTCACAATTCACAATTCAAAAAAATATGTTGCATTTTGAGAAAATTGCGCAGGAGCTAAAACTCTCTGAAAAACAAGTACAAGCTACCCTAAGTCTTATTGAAGAAGGCGGAACTGTTCCTTTTATTGCTCGTTACCGCAAAGAAATGACAGATAACCTTGACGAGGTAGAAATAATGAACATTCGTGACCGTAGCGAACAACTGCAAGAGCTTGACAAACGCCGTGAGGCTATCCTCAAATCTATCACAGAACAAGGGAAACTTACGCCAGAACTAGAAGAAAAAATAAATCTTGCTGAAAATATGGCAAGATTAGAAGATATGTATTTGCCTTACAAGCCAAAAAGACGTACAAAAGCAACTATTGCTCGTGAAAAAGGACTTGAACCACTTGCACAAACTATTCTGTTGCAAGAAAGTGCTGATATTATTGCAGAAGCAAACACTTTTATTGATGCTGAAAAAGGTGTTAATACTATTGAAGAGGCTCTTGAAGGCGCAAGACATATTATTGCAGAAATTATCAACGAAAACGCTGAAATTAGGGCTAAAATGCGTGATTTGTTTTGGAAAAAAGGCATTATTACGACAAAAGTTTTATCAGACAAAGAAAATAACCAAGAAGCACAGAAATTTAAAGATTATTTTGAATGGTCTGAAAACATAGCTAATGCGCCCTCACACAGGGTTTTGGCTATGCGTAGAGGTGAAAAAGAACTGTTTTTGAGTTTGGATATTGCGCCCACAGATGAGGAAGCAATACCAATTATAGAACAACAATTTATTACAGCACGTAATCAGTGTGCAAGCGAGATAAAAACTGCCATTGCAGACTGTTATAAGCGACTTTTAAAGTCTTCAATGGAAACAGAAGTACGCCTAATCTCTAAGAAAAAAGCTGATGAAGAGGCTATTAGAGTTTTTGCTGAAAATATCAGAGAATTGCTTTTGGCTGCTCCTTTGGGCGAAAAAACAGTCCTTACCCTTGACCCTGGCTTTAAAAGCGGTTGTAAATTAGTTGTTTTGGATAAAAGTGGAAAACTGCTTGAAAACGACATTATTTATCCTAATGTACCACAAAGAGAAACCGCAAAATCTAGTATTTTAGTGAAAAATCTTTGTGCAAAATACAATGTAGAAGCTATTGCTATTGGAAATGGAACTGCTAGTCGTGAAACAGAAACTTTTGTAAAAGATTTACAATTAGCTGATGTTCAAATACTTATGGTCAATGAAAGTGGTGCATCTATTTATTCTGCCTCTGCGGTGGCTCGTGAAGAGTTTCCAGATGAAGATGTAACTGTACGTGGCTCTGTTTCTATTGGACGCAGATTGCAAGACCCACTAGCGGAACTTGTCAAAATTGACCCCAAATCAATAGGAGTAGGGCAATATCAGCACGATGTAGACCAAAATGCGCTTAAAGTAATGCTTGATGACGTGGTGATGAGTTGTGTAAATGCCGTTGGTGTGGAAGTAAACACTGCAAGCAAGCAATTACTCACGTATGTAGCAGGTCTTGGAGAAACTTTGGCACAAAATATTATAGAATACCGCAACACAAATGGTGCTTTCAAATCTCGTAATGAACTGAAAAAAGTGGCTAGATTAGGTGCTAAGGCATTTGAGCAATGCGCAGGCTTTTTGCGCATACGTGGCGCAGAAAATCCATTGGATAGTAGTGCTGTTCACCCTGAATCTTATGGGATTGTAGAAAAAATGGCGGTTGATTTGAATTGTAAAGTAGCAGATATTATTAAAGAAAGAGAACTTCGTGAGAAAATTTCTATTTCAAAATACGTGACAGAAACCATTGGTTTGCCTACTTTAAATGATATTGTACAAGAACTTGCTAAGCCAGGACGTGACCCACGCCAGAAATTTGAGGCTTTTTCTTTTGCAGATGGCGTAAACGAAATGAAAGATTTGCGTGTAGGTATGAAACTTCCAGGAATTGTAACAAATGTTACCAAATTTGGAGCTTTCGTGGATATTGGTGTGCATCAAGACGGGCTTGTACACATTAGCGAAATGTCGGACAAATATATCACAGATACATCAGAAGCAGCAAAAGTTGGGCAAAAAGTGATGGTTACGGTGATGGAAGTAGATAGTTCTCGCAAACGTATTGCACTCTCAATGAAGGCATCAGCAACAGGTGAGGCAAAACCAAAACGTACAGAACAAACAGAGAAAAACGAGAAAAATGACAAATCAACAGAAAAAACTGGTCAGACTGCTCAAAAAATAGTTCAGAAAACTGTTGTGAAAGACAAACAAGAGGAATTAAATGATTTTCAGGCGCAACTTGCAGCACTTAAAAATAAATTTAGATAATAAATATAAATCCGAAAAAGCCTTTTCAAATATTTGAAAAGGCTTTTTTAATGACAACTCCAATGCCGTTGTTTGTGTCTTCACAAACAACAAAAGTTGTGAGTTGCTGGTGGTTGTTTGTGAAGACACAAACAACGGCTAAAAACACTTAATCCTCTAAATTTTCACACCCACTACCACAATATCATCAGTTTGGTTATACTGTCTTTTCCAATTTAAGTGGGTTTTTTCTAATATGTGGTGTTGCTCTTTTATGTCTTTCTCGCTTACGTCTTCAAGTAGTTTTTTGAAAACCTTAGACATAAATTTGCGGCTCAAATCTCCACCCATTTGGTCTTGATAACCATCTGAAGACATAAAAAACGTAGTTTCTTGGTCTTCCAAAAGTATTTCATTTCTAGTAAAAAGGCGTTTTTCTGTGTCGTTTTTGCGTCCTCCAATATTTTTTTTATCAGGCAAAATAATTTTTGTTGTTGTGCCAAAATTACCTCCTTTATCTCTCTGATACAGATATAAAGGAAGCATTGCACCTGCATATTGCAACACTTTCTTATTAGCATCAATGATACAAATAGCTATTTCCATACCATCAATATTATCCAAACGGTCTTTATTAAGTACAGCTCTTACTTCTTCGTGCAGTTTGGTAAGGATAATTTCAGGCGAATAAATGCGTTTTTCAATGATGATTTTATTGAGCAAATCATTGCCAATCATACTCATAAATGCACCTGGCACGCCGTGACCCGTACAATCTGCCACCGCAATAATACTACTGCCGTTTCTGGTAGAAAAACTATCATCAATAATATGTGTCCAATAAAAATCACCAGAAACTATATCACGAGGTCTATATATCAAAAATGAATCAGGAAAACTTGTTTGCAAATCATCAGTTGTGGGCAAAATAGCCTCCTGTATGCGTTGTGCATAGTTGATACTTGCTAAAATACGTTTATTTTGTTGGTCTATTTCTTTGTTTTGTGCGCTAAGAAGTTTGTTTGTTTTGTTTTTTCTTATGTTGTTTAGCCATAAAATAACTGCAAGAATACTTATCAAAATAACAACAATAATACCTGCAAAAATAATTACTTCACGCTCTTCTAGCTGCGCCTGACTAATTTTTTTATCTTTTTCTGTGGCAATTTGCGCTTTTTCATCTTCAAAAATAGCATTTAAAACAGAAATTTTATCATTAGATTTTTGGCTATAAACAGAGTCTTCATACGCTAACGAAAGTTGAGAATAATCATAAGCATTTTGGTAGTCTTTTTGAAGTTTATAGACATCAGACATATTCTGATAAATACGTTGTAAAACCACTTTTATCTTATTTTTTTTGGCAATGGTGGCAGCTTCCTCAAAGTTTTTCATAGCAATATCCAAGTTTCCTTGTCCCAAATTTACTCTCCCAATATCATTTAGCACACGAGGAAGGGTAAATTGGTCTTTAATTTTGATACGAATTTCTTTTGCTTTTTCAAGAAAAGTAAGTGCTTTTTGTGGCTCATTGGTGTATAAATATGCTTCCCCAATAAAGGTAAATAAATCAGCTTGGTTCTTTGGATTTTTGGACATTTCCACACGAGGCTGGTATTCTAGGGCATATTTTAAGGCATTTGGATAATCTTTTTTGTAGATATAAAGATTAACAATATTTTTTAGAGTCGTGGCTATGCCTTCTTTGTCGTTTATTTCTTCTTTTATTTTGAGAGATTTTTCAAAATAAACCATAGCACGAGGATAAAACTCTTGTTCTACATATACATTTCCCAAATCATTATAACGAAAACCAATAGCTTTTTTGTCGCCTAATTCTTCTGAAAGTCGCAAAGATTTGAGATGGTTATCAACTGCCAAGTCGTGTTGTCCTTCACGGTAATAGAGTAAGCCCAACACTCCATAGCTACCTGCCAAACCATTTTTATAATTGAGTTTTTTAGACAAAAAAAGTGCTTCTTTTGCATATTTTTTACCTTTTGCAACGTCAGTATTACGAAATTGCAAGGCAAGTTCTACCAAAATATTCACTTGTAATGTGTCTTGATTATCTGTTTTTAGGAGATTTTGTAGGCTATCAATTTTTTCTTTTTGTGCTGATAAATTCTCAATAATAAAAAGAGTAAGTATAAAAAATGCTATTTTTTTTAAAGATATTTTGATAAATGTTTTTGGAAATTTTTGTAATAAATATTTCATTTTTTTGATTAGATATAATAATTATAAAAACATAGGAACACGCCTTGACGCATTCCTAAGGAAGAGAGACGAAATAAGAGGGACGAAGTATGAATGTAAAACATTGATTATCAAGTTGTTGTAAAGGCAAAACCAGTTATAATTGTATTTTCGTACTTCAAACCTCGTACCTAAAAATTATGCTACCTTTAGGAAATTAGAAACAATTAAATTAAATTTTTCTGGGTGTTCCATCATTGGAGCGTGTCCGCACCTATCCACAAAACGCAAGTTAGCATTTTCTATTAGTTTTTCAAATTCATAGGCAACTATTGGTGGTGTTATGGTGTCGTTTAGTCCCCAAACAAGTAATGTAGGCACTTTTATTATATGCAATTCTTTCGCTAAATTGTGTCTTTGCGCAGATTTTGCAATAGCCACAATACGCATACATTTAGGAATACTTTTTGTTATATTAAAAACCTCGTCTATAAGCTCCTCTGTGGCAGTTTCTGGCTCAAAAAACGTATATTTTACACGTTCTTTGATGTATTCGTAGTTGCCACGTTTTGGATACGATCCACCCATACCGTTTTCAAAAAGCCCAGAACTTCCTGTCAAAATAAGCTTTTTTACTTGCTCTTGATGCCTTAGCGTGTAGGTGAGGGCAATGTGTCCACCTAAAGAATTTCCTAGTAAAATGAAATTAGAGAGGTTTTTGAGTTTAATAAATCCTTCAATAAAATCAGTCAATGCGCCAATTCCTGCAGTTTTTAGGGGCATTTCATAGATGGGCATCATAGGAATTACAACCCTATAATCTTTTGAAAAATGCTCTACCACGCCTTTCCAGTTGCTTAATGCACCAAAAAGTCCGTGCAAAAGCACCATTGTTTCTCCGCTGCCTTCATCTATATATGTATATTCACCATCTTGTTTGATTTGTAATTCCATAGAAAATAAGTAAAAATAATTATGAATTGTGAATTATGAATTTATACAAAATGTTGTTAATCAATTTGTTATATATCATTTTAAGTTTTTCAAACATTATCAAAAAACGTACTGTATGCAGAACAAAA
Organism: bacterium; assembly: GCA_025362415.1. GTDB lineage: Bacteria > Bacteroidota > Bacteroidia > Cytophagales > Thermonemataceae > JANYGM01. The sequence goes on along the minus strand of JANYGM010000406.1, from coordinate 1,579 downwards.
GTAGTTATTTTTTTTAGTATTTCAATTTTTGTATGATAATTTTCAAATTATTTGTAAATTTGTAAGTGTAAACTTACTAAAACACACAAAATCCCTCTTAAAAGTAATTTTGAGAGGGTTACTGTGGTGTTAGATATTTCCACTTGACAACAAACCAACAACAGTAGAACAATCATATTTATTTAGGAAATAAAGACAATTCTAGCTTTATTGCATAACAAATACATAGGAAATACATTGTTCTACATAATTCGTTGTGGGTGTCGCTAACGCTAGAACACCCACAACGGCAGAAAATACACAGGAAATACATTGTTCTACGTAATTCGTTGTTGGTGTCGCTAACGCTAAAACACCAACAACGGCAGGAAAAATTACGCAAATATTTGCAGAAGCAGAAATTAAGAAAATGCTTGAGTTTGTGTAGCAAAAGTAAACCTTTGGTACGTTTTTGGTGGGTTGTTTGTCGCTGACGCTAGAACACCAATAATGGCAGGGAATTTGCCTTTATTACACATTATGAGGACTAAAATAGTAAAAGCTATCAAGAAATACATTGTTCTACGTAATTCGTTGTTGGTGTCGCTAACGCTAGAACACACAACAACGGCAGAAAAGGCATACCAACGAAGGCACAATACTTTATTGAACAGTATACTATGGGAATAACGAAAGAACAAGGGTATGATATTATTTTGAATGATATCATTAATGAATTATCATTACAAAAATGCTCTGACATAGAAAAATGGCAATGGTTTCATGCATACATTTATGAATTATCTAAAAATAATTGGACTAGAGAAGCTATATTTTTATTGAATAGGGAATTAATAGCTATTTTTTACAAGCAAAAAAAAGAAAACGTGGTTATGGAATTAGGAGAATTTGAAACATCTTTAATAGGAGATTGTCATAAAAACAGTATTTTCAGGCTTTACAATGATATTGAAGATGACAATGATTTGACTTTTGTAGTGAGAGGGATAGAATGGTCAAGGATTGAGTGGAGTTAAATTACTGCAAATAGACACTACTTGGGGACAAGTAGCAGATTGTGCGGTTTTCTGCCGTTGTTGGGTGTTTTAGCGTTAGTACCACCAACAACGCACTAATAATTGCTCTACGTAATTCGTTGTCGGTGTCACTGCGCTAGAACACCTACAACAGCAGGAAAAACTGAAAACGCTTGCAAAGAAGCTGGTAAAATGGCAGTTCAAGGCAAAGATTATGTTGTTGATGATGGAGATATTATGCACTTTTCCTGTGGTGTCAGGTTTTTCTACCTGACACCAAACTACGCCAAACAATGTATTCAGGCACTTGCATAAGCACAAAACCACCAAATAGGTGGTTTTGTGTTATCTAAAAAGGCATATTTTAGGGGGTTATTTCTTTTTCCAATGCTTGTACTTGCTCCAGCGTAAGCCCTGTAAACTTAGGAACGAAGATTAAATAAGTTCACTTTTTAAATTTATTACATATGATAATTGTGGTAAGACTTTGTTAAATTGAATTCTATGATACTCAATCTCTTTTTTGTTTACTTTTTCTCCAATAGGGTATTTTTTATCTACTA